>JAZQLM010000001.1:0-2983 GCA_045542655.1 Clostridia bacterium
ATTATTTACTTGATAAAAAGAAAAAGGAGAAATTTTAAACCTTGACTCACCAATACTGTCAATTATATAGTCCTTTCCCCACAGAAGCCTCATTTCATCACCGAGAACAACATTCGTCCTTTTTAAATTAACATTCTGCATCACAGAACAAATTTTCCCACTACACTCTTTAAGCCTTTCTACAAGCTCCTGAGAAAATTTCAGCTTCTTAGTTCTTGTAACTATAACGACCATAGTTTCAAAGCTTCCGGAGCGTGTATATATATGTCGTATACAGCCTGTATCACTCTCTTCGTTATAAGGTGCAACGCCGAAATCTGCCATCCATTTTCTTACCGTCTTAATAATTTTCTCTGTTTCCGGCGACTGTATCAAACATCTGTCCATATCAATAACTCTGTGACTTTTAGGTGCATAAATACCAATACCACCCTCACTTACGGGAAACTGTGACTTATTTCTGTAAAAACGGGTATCAACAGCCCCTTTCACAGGTAAAACCTCAACATCAGATTTTGCAAGCTTTCTTATACAATCTGTTACAAACTGCCGCTTATATTCAAGCTCTTCCTCATAGTCAACATTCTGAAACGAACATCCACCGCAGTGGTAAAAATATTCACATTCAGATTTAATTCGCTTTTCGCAAGGATGAACAACATCTAAAATTTTGCCGACAGCATATGATTTTAAAAGCTTTATAATAATAACACGTACAATCTCACCTTTTAAGGCATAAGGAACAAAGACAACTATTCCCTCCGCACGACCTATACCGTGACCTTCATCTGTCATACCTGTAATTTCAATTTCAAATATATCATTTTTCTTCATCGTTTTCCCTACATTCTCTCAAAATTTCAAGATTTCGCTTTAAAACCCTTCCGCCACGCCATGAAAAAGCATAAGCCGAATACTTATCTCTGAACTTTCTTTCACTCAATTCCTCTAAATCAATCAAATCAAGGGACAAAATTCTATTATTTTTAAATCCCTCAATAAACGTATCTACGACACCCCTGTTATGAGGACAAACCTTCTGACAGACATCACATCCCCAACAAAGTCCGCCCTGAATTATAAATTTTTTCTCGGTTTCGGATAATTCACCTTTTTTCTGCGTAATGGCAGACAGACACATACTTTCTTCAAAGCCGCTCTTAAGTGTTCCGGTAATACAGCTTTCAATACATTTTCCGCAGCTTAAACAGCTTTTTTCAAGAGGCTTGTCAGGTTCTAACTCAAGATTATGAATTACCTGACCTATAAAGAAATAAGAACCGTATTTATCATTTATAAGCATATTATTTCTGCCGAAAAAACCAAGTCCTGCCTCATATGCTGCTCTTCTGTCATCATATTCACCGTTGTCACAATGAATAATCACATCTGTAGCACCATATTCCTCAAATTTTTCTTTAATCGGAAGAAGTATAGCTTTAACTACCTTGTGATAGTCCTCTCCTCTTGCATACATAGAAATATTCCCCGACTCACCGCTTACATAATACGGAAAAAGTGCGGTAAATGAATTTTTAGAAAAGCCAAAAACCTCTAAACCAATACTTCTTGCAAGTTCTGAAATTATTTTCTTAATCATATTTCCACACGCCATTGAAGGGCCTTTGAAAGTGTAACTTCATCGGCAAACTCAAGCTCGCCGCCCACCGGTACACCGTGGGCAATTCTTGTAACCTTAATACCAAAGGGTTTTATCAGCTTTGAAATATACATCGCCGTAGTTTCTCCCTCAAGATTTGGGTTTGTAGCCATTATAACCTCTTTTACTTCACCTTTTGAAATACGGCTCATAAGCTCTTTTATCTTAAGCTCATCAGGTCCGATATTATCCATAGGAGAAATCGCACCATGGAGAACATGGTAAAGACCTTTAAATTCATTGGTCTTTTCCATCTGAAGAACGTCCCTCGGATTTTCTGTTACACAAATAACACTGCCGTCACGCATAGGATTTGAACAAATAGAACAAACATCGCTGTCTGATAAATTCTGACAAACCGAGCAATAACAAATATTCTTTTTTGCTGAAAGCAGTGCTTCAGCAAATTTTTCGGCCTTTTCAGGCGGCTGATTCAATATATGATAAGCAAGCCTCTGAGCAGTTTTATTTCCTATTCCCGGAAGCTTTTCAAATTCTTCAATTAAATTTTGAAGCGGTCCTACATAATAATCCATATTCACACCTCACAAATCTCACATTTCATAAAAAGAGACGTGCAAAACAATTGTCACACGCCTCCTCAAAATTACTTTCCAAGCATAACTGTACCGGTTGCATCGTCATATCCTACAGTATACCCTATTGCTTGAGCAAGAAAACGTATCGGTACATAAGTACGCCCCTCCTCAGCAACCAAAACAGGCTCAACGTCCATTGTTATATTCTCGGATTTTTTCCCGTCCTCTCTTACTGTAAGGAACGGACTCCCCACCTGCATAACAAAGACATCTCCGGCATAATTTCTTCCGAAAACAATTCTGTCTTCTTCGTCCCAGCTTACTAAGTAGTTAAAATATTCAAGCAAAAATCTCACAGGAACAAAAGTCCTTCCGGAAAATTCTTTTATACTTCCCATATCCTCAGGAATTTCCGCCACGGCAGAATTAATTATAATTCGGCTCGGACCTTCTGCATATACAACCGCTGAACTAAAGAGACAAAGTATGAAAGCTAAAGACAACAGTTGAATTTTCAGTTTAAATTTCATTAATACCACCATACAAATTACATATCTCTGTACTTATCAAGAATATTGTTAATTCTTGAAATCGGATTTAAGAGATCGCTTATTGAATGTTCAGCATTAAGCTCGCTGATAATAAGTGCAATATACTTTGACATATCAACCTGATGATACCACGGCTTTTCAAGAAGCTCAGGCTTTGAATATATAAGGTTGGTTGTAAATACACCGTCAATTATATTATCCTCATATGCTTTGTCAAATCTGTCAAAGCCCTC
>JAZQLM010000002.1:0-4070 GCA_045542655.1 Clostridia bacterium
CTTTGTCCTCGGTAATCCTCATGAGGATATTTTCCCTGCAATTTACGGAGCAAGCGATCCAGGTCAGGTAAACGCCCTCGGAATTGTTGAAACATATTCTGCAGCTTCAATCATTGTTGCGGCAGATATTGCGGCAAAAACTGCTGCTGTAAGGCTATTGGAGATAAGAATTGCAAAGGGTATGTGCGGAAAATCATATGTTATGATGACAGGCGAGGTTGCCGCAGTTACCGCTTCGGTCGAAAAAGCAGCGGCCTTGCTCAGTGATGACGGAATGCTTCTCGATAAAGCTGTCATTCCAAATCCTGACAAAGACCTTTGGAAAAGTATTTTATAATTTGAATTTTACCTTAAAGAAAGGGGTTCTTATAAATGGAAAACGAAAAACTTATATCTGAAATTGTTTCAAGTGTTATAGCTTCTATGGGCAAATCTAATCTTAATTTAAAACAAAAGGGTGTATTTGACACCATGAGCGAGGCACTTTCGGCTGTTGATAAGGCTTATAAGGAATACAGAAGCTATTCAATAGAACAAAGAGAAAAAATGATTGAAAAAATACGGGAATTTACTCTTAACGAGGCTGAAGCACTTGCAAAGCTCGGTGTTGAAGAAACAGGTATGGGCAGAGTAAGTGACAAAATTATAAAGCACAGGCTTGTTGCTGAAAAAACTCCGGGTACAGAAGACCTTTCGCCCGAAGCAAAAAGTGGTGATCAGGGACTTACCCTTATCGAACAGGCACCTTATGGAGTTATTGGAAGTATTACCCCCTCCACTAACCCCTCTGAAACTGTAATCTGTAATTCAATTGGTATGATTGCCGGCGGAAATGGTGTTGTATTCAATCCACATCCGAATGCCTGCAGAACTGCAAACTATGCAGTTGACCTTGTAAACCGTGCAATACTTGAGGCAGGCGGTCCCGAAAACCTTGTTGTGTCAGTAGCTAAGCCTACTATGGATTCTTCAAACGAAATGATGAAATCTCCTATTGTTAAAATGCTTGTTGCTACAGGCGGACCCGGCGTTGTAAAGGCGCTTCTTTCTTCGGGCAAGAAGGCAATCGGTGCGGGTGCGGGAAATCCCCCTGTTATCGTTGACGATACCGCTAATATTAAAAAGGCTGCCGCTGATATTGTAAGCGGTGCAAGCTTTGACAATAATCTTCCCTGTATCGCTGAAAAAGAGTGCTTTGCATTTAAGAATATTGCAGATGAGCTTATTTTAGAAATGCAGAAAAACGGTGCTTATTTAATTAAGGGTGAACAGGTAGAAAGACTTGTAAAAATCTGTCTTGTAGAAAAAGACGGTAAATACTCGATAAATAAAAAATGGGTTGGTAAGGATGCTTCTCTCTTCTTAAAAGAGCTTGGAATTAATTCCGATGCAAGACTTGTAATTTGCGAAACTGATGCCTCCCACCCCTTCGTTCAAGTTGAGATGATGATGCCCGTGCTTGCAATTGTAAGAGTTTCAGATATTGATGAAGCAGTTAGTCTTGCAGTTGCTGCCGAACACGGAAACAGACACTCAGCTCACATTCATTCAAAGAATGTTGACAACCTGACAAAATTTGCAAGAGCTGTTGAGACAACCATTTTTGTAAAGAACGGTCCCTCCTATGCCGGTATCGGTGCAGGCGGCGAAGGATACACTACATTTACCATCGCAGGTCCTACCGGAGAAGGTCTTACTGCTGCACACTCATTCACAAGACAGCGTAGATGTGTATTGGTTGACGGTTTCCATATTATTTAACTCTTGTAAAAAAGTAAAGGAATTATATTATGAAAGCATTAGGATTAATTGAAGTTTACAGCTTTACAACTGCTGTAACAGTTGCGGATTTGGCTGCAAAAGCAGCTGATGTAAAAATAATTGCATTCGACAGAAACAGACCTCTTTCGCCTGACGTTCCTGCTCCTCTTGTTATGGTTGTAAAATTTGAAGGTAATGTTGCAGCTGTTGAGGCGGCACTTGATGCCGGTGTGAGATATGCTAAGGAGCAAGGTAAATACATTGTTTCTCACATTATCCCCCGTCCAGACGGGCAGGCTGAGAAAATGGCATATCTTATGGACATTAATAAAGACAAGTTTAATAAGAAGCTTCCTAAAACAATGCTTGGTTATGAGCCTGAAACCATTTCACAAAGCGGTGCTATCGGTCTTTTTGAAATTTCAGGATTGGTCGCATCAATTGAGGCACTTGATGCAATGACAAAGGCGGCAGAAGTCAGACTTATACATACCGAAAAACGCCTCGGCGGACGTCTTGTTACTTTAATAGTAACAGGTGAAATTTCAGCCGTTACCTCTGCCATTGAAGCTGCATATGAATGTGCTTCAATGCTTGGACCGGTTTACGGAAGAAATTGCATTGCAAGACCGCACAGCGAAATTATGAAGTTTTTTGATGCTTCAATAGCCGAGTAAGCTATTTTCAGATTTTAAAAAGGCGGTGTATTTTTAAATGACAGATACAAAATTTATTGAAGAAGCGGTTTTAAAAGCCGTACAGGAATACCGCAAGGATATTAACGGCGAAATAAAGGTTGGTGTTTCCCAGAGACATATACATTTATCGAGGGAGCACCTTGATATATTATTTGGCGAGGGTTATGAACTCACTAAAAAGAAAACCCTTATGGGAAGAGAATATGCTTCCGAAGAATGTGTTACTTTGGTTGGACCATCCCTCAAAGCGATAGAAAAAGTAAGGGTTTTAGGTCCTGTAAGAAAGGATACTCAGGTTGAAATTTCAAGAACGGACACCTTTATTCTTAAAGTAAGTCCACCCGTTCGCCCATCAGGACAAATAAAAAACAGTGAAAAGCTCGTTATAGTCGGTCCTAAGGGCAGTGTATATCTTAATGAGGGCGTTATTATTGCAAACCGTCATATACACCTTACACCGGATTATGCAGAGCGTCACAATATAAAAGACGGTGATTATGTAGACGTTATGGTTGAAAGCATAAAGCCGACAAGGTTCTTTGATGTTCAGGTAAGAGTAAGGGACGATTTCAATGTTGAAATGCACATTGATACCGATGATGCAAACTCCGCCGGTGTACGCAATGGTGATTTGGTTAGAATTATAAATAAAAATAACTGATACTGAGCTGATTTGCTTTATCATGAGATATATAAATTTTATGAAGGGAGAATTAATATAGTTTTTTAAAATTATATTAATGAGTGAAAAAATGTTTGCTGTTGAACGTCAGAAAAAAATTCTTGAGCTTTTAAGTACCGAAGGTGCTGTCTGGGTTAATAAGCTCAGCTTAGAGCTTATGGTTACCGAAGAGACTGTAAGACGTGACCTTGAAAAGCTTGAAAAACAGGAAAAGCTTTTGAGAACTCACGGCGGTGCTATTCCTGTTACAAAAAGCAATCACGAATTTTCACTTGAAAAAAGAAAAACAATCAACACAGATGCAAAATTGAAGCTTGCAAAAGAAGCAGCTAAAAAGGTTGTCTCCGGAGATACTATATTTTTAGATGCTTCAACTACTACCTTTTATATCTCCAAAGAGCTTAAGGATATGAAAAATATAACTGTGGTTACAAACTCTTTAAGAGTAATCAATGAGCTTGCAGGTAAAAATAACCTTAATGTAATTGGTATTGGCGGTCTTGTAAGTAATAACCAGTCCTTTGTCGGAAGTCTTGCTCAGAACGAAATACGCAGTTGCTATTTTGCAAATAAAATGTTTTTTTCGAGCCGTGGCGTAACTGCTGAAGCCGGAATTTTAGAGAGCAACGAACAAGAATGTGGAGTTAAACAATCTATGCTTAAAAATTCTTCTGAAAAATATTACTTGTGCGATAAATCCAAAATCGACCGCATTGGCTTTACAAAGCTCGCCGACTTTAGAGACATTGACTGTATAATCTGTGAAGGGAAGCTTCCCGCCTCATTTGATAAAGTCCTGAGCGAAGAAAAAGTCGATGTACTCAGCATATAATTAATTATATTTGCCAAGTCCAAATTTAACATAATTGAAAGCGGTTCTGATTTTGTTTATACAAAAAGGGACCGTTTTCAATTTCAAAAAAATTTAC
>JAZQLM010000003.1:0-2074 GCA_045542655.1 Clostridia bacterium
ATTCTATGAAGGAGTCAATTGCAAACAGCGAAAACTTGTTGCAGGTTATCGGCACACCTCTTATGATTATCATTGCCTGTGTACTTTTGTAAGTCGGATCGTAGCCATGTCGTTCTGTGAGCCAAGGAGTTGTTCCATGGAGTTGTCTTCCTAAGACCGCTTGGCCTCCGACTTATTCTATGAAGGAGTCAATTGCAAACAGCGAAAACTTGTTGCAGGTTATCGGCACACCTCTTATGATTATCATTGCCTGTGTACTTTTGTACCTTGCTATTGTTAAAAAATATGAACCGCTTTTACTTCTTCCGATTGCATTCGGTATGTTGCTTACTAATTTGCCGATGTTCAGCGAATCATCAGCGATTATGATGCACCCGGAATATTTTACTGATCCAAAGTATATGGTTGATGGAAAATATCTCGATATGCAGTATATTGTAAGTCATGGTGGTTTACTTGATTTACTATATCTCGGTGTTAAACTCGGCATTTATCCGCCGCTTATATTCTTAGGTATCGGAACGATGACGGATTTTGGTCCTTTAATTGCAAACCCTAAGAGTATTCTGCTCGGTGCTGCTGCTCAGTTTGGTGTTTTCTTCACATTTTTGGGAGCACTTGTTATAGGTGCTCTTGTCCCGAGCATTAATTTCGGTGTTAATGAAGCTGCGTCTATCGGTATTATCGGCGGAGCAGACGGTCCTACTGCAATTTATGTTACAAAAACACTTGCACCTCACCTTTTGCCGGCTATTGCTGTTGCAGCATATTCATATATGGCACTTATACCGGTTATTCAGCCGCCTATAATGAAGCTGGTAACAACAAAGAAGGAACGTATGATTGTTATGGAACAGCTCAGAACTGTAAGTCAGACCGAAAGAATTGTGTTCCCTATAGTTGTTACAATTATTGTTGCTTTAATAGTACCGGATGCTGTTTCGCTTGTTGGTATGCTTATGCTTGGTAACCTTGCAAAAGAATGCGGTGTTGTTGACAGACTTTCAAAAACTGCTCAGAATGAGCTTATGAATATTATAACAATTTTCCTTGGAATAACCGTTGGTGCTACTGCAACGGCGGATACCTTCCTTACAACTGAAACAATAGGTATAGTTGCACTTGGTCTTATCGCTTTTTGTTTCAGTACATTCGGAGGACTTTTACTTGGGAAAATTATGTGCAAGCTTACAGGTGGAAAGGTAAATCCCCTAATCGGTTCAGCCGGTGTTTCAGCAGTTCCTATGGCTGCCCGTGTTTCACAGACTGTGGGACAAAAGGAAAATCCCTCAAACTTCCTTCTTATGCACGCTATGGGACCTAATGTTGCCGGTGTAATCGGTTCTGCTGTTGCGGCCGGTGTATTCCTTTCTATGTTTGCTAAATAATCGAATTTTACGGAGGTAATTATAAATGGCTAAAGTTGGTATTACAGAAACTATATTGCGTGATGCACATCAGTCTCTTGTTGCTACCCGTATGACTACTGATGAAATGCTTCCTGCTTTGTCCGTACTTGATAAGGTTGGGTATCACTCATTGGAGGCATGGGGCGGTGCAACATTTGACTCTTGCTTAAGATTTTTAAATGAAGATCCGTGGGAGAGACTCAGAAAAATTAAGGCTGCTACTCCCAATACAAAGCTTCAGATGCTTTTCAGAGGTCAGAATGTTCTCGGTTACAGACATTATGCCGATGATGTTGTTGAGTATTTCGTTCAGAAATCTATCGCAAATGGTATTGATATAATCAGAATATTTGATGCACTGAATGATGTAAGAAATCTTCAGACTGCAATAAATGCAACAAAAAAAGAGGGCGGTCACGTTCAGGCTGCAATTTCTTATACGATAAGCCCTGTTCACGATATTCCTTTCTTTGTAAAGCTTGCAAAGGAATATGAAAACTGCGGTGCAGATTCAATCTGTATTAAGGATATGGCAGGTCTTTTAACACCTTATACCGCATATGACCTTGTTAAACAGCTTAAAGGCGAGCTTAAAATACCTCTACAGCTTCACACTCACTATACAAGCGGTGTTGCTTCAATGACATATTTAAAAGCTATCGAGG
>JAZQLM010000004.1:0-4833 GCA_045542655.1 Clostridia bacterium
CCGTTGTAAATACTTCGGGTTACAGTATGGAATATCAGGACAAACTTTTTGATACAAGCGAAGTTCTTGATATTGATATTGTTATGGACGATGTAAAGTGGAACGAAATGCTTCAAAATGCACAGCAGGAAGTGTATTACGAATGTGATGTTATAATAAACGGCACTACATTTAAGCAGGTCGGTATCAGACCGAAAGGTAACACAAGCCTTTCGTCCATTGCAAGAGATCCTGACAATAACAGATACAGCTTTAAACTTGAATTTGACCAGTTTGTTGACGGTCAGACCTGTTTTGGACTTGATAAATTGGTGCTGAACAACAGTTATGCAGACACCACAAATATGAAAGAAGCAATCATTTATGATATGTTTCAGTATTTAGATGCAGATGCTTCGCTTTACAACTATGCTAAGATTTCCGTAAACGATGAATATTGGGGAGTATATCTCGCTTTAGAAGCCGTTGAAGACAGTTTTATGCTTCGTAACTACGGCATGGAAAAGGGATATTTATATAAGCCTGACGGTATGAATTTCGGTGGCGGAGGCAAAGAAAGAAATCAAAATGGCAATAATAATTTCCCTACACCGCCCGAAGGCGGATTCCAAATGCCTGAAAACTTCGGAAACGGCGGTCAGGGTATGCCTGCACCTCCAAACTTTGAAAGAAATAACCAAGACCAAAATACACAAGGCGAAAGAAAAACTTTTGACAGAGGTAACTTTGGCGGCGGTGAACGAGGCGGACGTGGTGGTTTTGGCGGTATGGGCGGAGGCAGCAACCTTAACTATACCGATGATAATTTAGACAGCTATCAGACAATATGGAACAGCGAGGTTAATGACAGTACAGATGCAGACCATAAACGAGTTGTGGAAGCATTAAAGAATGTTCACGGACAAACAGATATAGAAAAGTATATTGATGTGGATCAAATCCTGAAGTATATGGCAGTTCATAACTTCTCAGTTAATGATGACAGTTTAAGCGGTTCTATGTCACATAACTATTATCTCTATGAAGCAAACGGTCGAATCAGTATTCTGCCCTGGGACTATAATCTTGCACTCGGCGGAATGCACGGCGGAAACGGAACAAGTGTAATCAATGATCCTATTGATGAGTTATGGCAAGGAACCAAGCTTTTTGATTTTGTTTTACAAAATGAAGAATACAAAGCTCGTTATCACGAATATTACAACAAACTCGTGAATGAATACCTGTATGGCGATAAATTTGAGGAGACCTTCAACAGAATCAGAACACAGATTGATTCTCTTGTAGAAACTGATCCGAACAGCATGTACACCTATGAAGAATACTTAAAAGGTGCCCAAGTTTTATATGATGCGGTTATGCTTCGTGCAGAAAGCATCAAAGGTCAGCTTGATGGAACTATCCCGTCAACATCTGAAGGTCAGAATGCCGACTCCTCAAAGCTTGTCGAAGCATCACATCTCAACCTCTCTGATTTAGGCACATTTATGGGCGGAGGTTTCGGTGGAAACAGAGGCGGCAACCGACAAATGCCCCGAAATAACAATCAGAATGTAGCGAATGAGTAAAATTACAAGGTGTGGCAATAAAAGTCACACCTTGTATAATATATACAAAATGTTCGCATTTCTTGAAATTTGAGACATAATGTGGTATACTTAGTTAAGCAAAAGAGGTGATTTTATGCGACTTTTGGTTGTTGAAGATGAAAAACATCTTAATAAAACATTAACGGAAAGGCTCACTAAAATTGGCTATACGGTAGATAATTGCTTTGACGGTGAGGATGCTTTGTACTATGTAGAAAACACACAGTATGACGGAATTATCCTTGATGTTATGATGCCGAAAATTAACGGTTTTGAAGTTCTGCAAACAATGCGTGAAAAGAAAATTCTCACTCCTGCTTTGATGCTTACGGCAAAAGATTCGGATGAAGATATAATAAACGGACTTGACCTTGGGGCAAATGATTATCTTACCAAACCTTTCTCTTTTGATGTTCTTTGTGCAAGAATCCGGGCGATGCTCCGTGTGAAAGAAAACATTACGGGTACGGTACTTGAAATTGCAGATTTAAGTGTTGATACTGTAGCAAGAGTTGTAAAGCGTGGATATACCGTTATTGAGCTTTCCTCAAAGGAATATTCCGTGCTTGAATACCTTATGAGAAACAAAGGTATTATCGTATCAAAAGAAAAGATTGAAGAAAATATATGGAACTATGAATACGAAGGCTCAAGCGATGTTATAAAGGTTTATATCCATCACCTTCGCAAAAAGATTGATGATAACTTTGATAAAAAACTGCTCCACACCATAAAAAATGTGGGATATGTGATAAAGGAAGATTAGTATGAAAAAGCCAACTTCAATAAAAACCAGAATAACAATATGGTACACGACGCTTATGTTTGTACTTGTATTAGTTGTGCTTTCTTTAGTCGGAGGTCTTTCTTATCAGCTTTCCATTGATAGTGTTGAGAAGGATGTTATCCTGCAGGTGACTCAGGTAAGAGAAAGTCTGTCTAAAAGACAACCCGGTGTATTTGAAATTGTTGAAAGTAAAGAAGAATTCAAAAATGTATCAATTTATGGGATGGATGGCAAATACCTTGTCGGACAGTATAACTATGATGTTGTAAATATTCCTTTTGAAGAAGGAGTGCCGAGAAAAGAAAGTGTTGACGGAAAAGATTATATTGTCTATGACGCAAGAACGCCCGGACCTCCCGGTATGCGTGGAGGATTTTGGATAAGAGGAGTTGAATCTGTTAATTCCACAATGCTTTTGGGCAGGTCTGCTATTGTCATTATGCTTATTCTGATACCGCTTATCCTTCTTTTGACTGCACTTGGCGGATATTATATAACTAAAAGGGCATTCAGACCGATTAACAATATAGCAAAGACCGCAAATGATATTACAACACAAAAGGACATTACTCGAAGAATTGAAATTGAACCGGATAGCAAAGAAGATGAACTTTATCATCTGTCAGCAACACTTAATAAAATGCTTGATAAAATAGAAAATCTTATTAAGCAGGAAAAGCAGTTTACATCGGATGCATCGCACGAACTGAGAACTCCTATCAGCGTTATTCTTGCACAAGGTGAATATCTTTTAGATATTGCAAAAGATGAAAAAGAAAAGGAACTTGCCCAGACGATTGTTGATAAATCAAAGCAGATTTCAAAGCTCGTATCAAGACTCTTGCTCCTTGCAAGGATAGACCAAAATAGACAGAAATTTAATAAAGAAAAGGTTGACCTTGGGGTGCTTGTTGATATTGCGGTTGACAGTATGAAGGACTTGGCATCACAAAAGGAAATACTTCTTACCTCGAATGTTCCTGAAGACACTTTTGTAGATGCTGATGAATCCCTGCTCCTTTCTGCAATCACAAACCTTATCAGCAACGGCATAAAATACGGCAAAGAATCAGGTCAAGTTTTAGTGTCAGCATCAAAGCTGGGTGACAGAACCGAAATCGTTGTTACAGATAACGGCGTAGGAATATCCGAGGAACATATTGATAAGATATGGACTCGTTTTTACAGAGTCGATGATGTCCGCAACGATGAATACGGAAGCAGCGGATTAGGTCTTTCAATGGTAAAAAGCATAATTGAACTCCACGGCGGAAGCATCTCTGCAAAAAGTGAACTTGGTAAGGGAACGGAATTCAGAATTATATTGTAAGTATAGAATAGCCTATATTAAAATATGATACGCCTTAATCAAAGAAAAGCGGAATCGAGAAATCGTATGAAATCTCGGTTCCGCTTGTTTTATTTTACGGCAAAAATTCAGACATAATCTTATATCTATTAACGCCGTGATTTGTTGAACGAATTAAAATATCATCGGGGATTGTTGCAAGAAGTTTCTTTGTGAATGTGCCGTAACCAAGATATCCGTCCAGATTTATATGCGAGATAACAACCCAATCAGTATCAGGCTGCCTGTTTGCAATATAATACTTGATTAAAACTGTAACCCCATCAATGCAATTCTCGGGAAGACTCTCGTGGAGCTTACGCGGAATTGTATCGGGAATTTCGACTTCTTCTTCACGAAGCGGGCCAAGCTCAATAGCATCGGATATAATTCCGTCAAAGCGTATTATCCAACCGTTTACGGTATTAACATCATAAATTGAAGTATGGAATTGCTTAATCTTTTCTCGCCAATCATTTTTGAATTTGTTTAAATACCCTTTCATTTTCGTGGTTGCAGCTTGGCTGACCTTATCAGGGTTCTTCTTTACATAAACCACAATATTCGCTATATGTCTGTAAAGCCAACCTTTGCCATTCTTATCAACAAGCTCGGGGAATTCATCATGCAAAGTACGAAAATCGGTTATATATTGCCAATCCTCTAAAGGTTTGGCATTTTTCTTATCCGGAACACTGCACCATGCACGTATTGCCCTTTCTGCACGTGCAATATCCGCATTTCCTTCTTCGTCAAACATATATCCTCTTGCAAGAATGGTAAGGACTCTGTTAAATCCGGTTAATGAAAAAGAAACTACTTACAAACGGAAATGTTCACAAAAGAACAGATGGTCGTTGGAGTGGAGTTATATGGTATATGAATGAGCAAGGTGAACGAAAAAGAAAATGCTTCTCAGGAACTACCAAGCAAGAAGCTAACAAGAAGATAACCGCCTACATAGCAGAATTCGAAAAAGCTATCGAGGACACAGATGAGAGCAAGAAACTGCTAAGAGATAGCCTGCAAAATTGGCTCGAAACAGTAAAATTCCCATCAGTCGAACAAACAAGCTACGACAGACTCGAAGGAACAGCAAGATGTCAAAT
>JAZQLM010000005.1:0-7430 GCA_045542655.1 Clostridia bacterium
CTAAGTGTTTGCTGGTGTATTGCAAAATATGCAATACACTGTCACAAAGATGTGGAGTGCTATCGTAATTATTAATTTGTATTTTTATACACTTTCAATATTACTGTATCACTTTGCTGATGTGATACAGTTTTTTATTATTATTTTAGGAGGAATGAAAAATGTTTTCACAAAAAACTGTAAAAATGTGGTCAGTGGCATTTATAGCATTTATTATTTTTTCACTGTCAACCTCATTTATCTCAGTCAGAGCAGAAGAAATCGACGAAAATCAGGCAGCCGTTCAGTATCTCAGCGAAAGCGGTGAATTTAGTGCCGATGCAGAAGATGCTGAAGAATACAAAAATGCGGCTTCAATATTTATCGACAACTATTCAAGTAACGTAAGTACAGAGGTAAGCTTTACGGATAATCTTAAAAAAGCTTTAACCGCAGTAAGAGACGACATAAAGGTTTATGCAACCGGCTGGTCGCTTTTGCCCCCGATAATTGCTATTGTACTTGCACTTATCACTAAAGAGGTTTACTCATCCCTCTTTATCGGTATACTCTCAGGTGCTCTTTTGTACTCAAATTTCAGTTTTTCAGGTACAATGGATCATATGTTTGTTGACGGTTTTATTACTTCAATTGCAGATTCTTATAACATAGGCATAATCCTCTTCCTTGTTGTTCTCGGAACAATCGTTGTTCTTATGAACAAGGCTGGAGGTTCTGCCGCATTCGGCCGCTGGGCATCAAAGCATATCAAATCAAAGGTTGGTGCACAGCTTGCTACAATTTTACTTGGTGTTCTCATATTCGTTGATGACTATTTCAACTGTCTTACAGTTGGCTCTGTTATGAGACCGGTTACAGATAAATTCAAGGTGTCTCGTTCAAAGCTTGCATACATAATTGATGCTACAGCAGCACCTGTATGTATTATTGCTCCTATCTCTTCATGGGCAGCTGCAGTTGCAGGCTTTGTGTCAGAAGAAGAAATCAGCGGATTTGCATTATTCATAAAAGCTATTCCGTATAACTTCTACGCAATACTTACAATAGTTATGATGGTTACAATTACTCTTATGAAATTTGAATACGGACCTATGAAGCTCCACGAACAAAATGCAGAAAACGGAGATATTTTCTCTTCACTTGAAAGATTAGCAGACGAAGCTGATTCTGAGGGTAATCCAAAAGGAATCGTTTGGGATCTGGTAGCTCCTGTTTTGGTACTTATCATCGCTTGTGTAGGCGGTCTCCTTTATTCAGGTGGCTTCTTTACTCCAGACAGCGGTGCATATCTCGACTTCATTAACGCATTCTCAAATGCTGATGCTTCAGTCGGATTAGTGTTTGGTTCATTCATCGGACTTATATTTACTGTAATATACTTTATGTTAAGAAAGGTTTTAACCTTTAAACAATGTATGGATTCAGTTCCTGAAGGCTTCAAAGCTATGGTTCCTGCCATAATGATTCTTTGCTGTGCTTGGACACTCAAGACTATGACAGACAGCCTTGGTGCAAAATTATTTATTGCTGAATTTGTTCGTAATGAGGCTGCGGCTGTTCTATCCTTCCTTCCTGCAATTGTATTCCTTATCGGCTGCGGACTTTCATTTGCAACGGGTACATCATGGGGTACATTCGGTATACTTATCCCAATCGTACTCGCAGTGTTCGGCGGAACAATTTCTAACGAGCTTTGCGTAATTTCAATCTCTGCTTGTATTGCAGGTGCTGTTTGCGGTGACCACTGTTCGCCTATTTCAGATACAACAATTATGGCCTCGGCAGGTGCTCAATCAAATCACCTAAACCATGTATCAACTCAGCTTCCGTATACTTTAACTGTTACTGCTATATCCTTTGTAACATATATTATCGCAGGCTTTGTAAATAGTTGGTTAATCGTACTTCCAATCGGAATTATATTAACAATCGGTACACTATTTGCTATTAAAAAGCTTACTGCTTCAAAAGCATAATCAACTGACTTTAAAAATCCTGTCGTTTTTTTGAATCGACAGGATTTTTGTATTTTATTAGAATAAAATTCAGTGCAGCATTGATTCTTCAGAAATAGCAAAAATAACGGTTACTGTTGTGCGGAACAGCTATGGGAAGTATTCAGGCTATACTAAAGAATCAATGCTGCACTGATTTATATAATTATTCAATTCTTATAACGAAGCAGCTCCTACAATTCCTGCATCACTCTGTAAAACAGAAATTTTTATCGGAACAGTAGAATTTACTTTTTCAACAAGCGGTTTCAAAAGAACATCCCCCTGCATTGTAATCCCGCCAGAAATTACGATAACATCAGGACTAAAGATATTTATTATGCTCTTAAGACCTGCTGCGAAATAATCGATGTATTCTTCAAAAACTTTTTCGGAGGCCTTACATCCGCTCTTTAAAGCTTCAAAAAATACCTTTCCATCCATAACATTATTATTTTCTGAATAAAGCTTATGTAAAACAGAAGCCTTATCTTCAAGTGCCGCTTTTTCAGCCTCATTAACAAGTGCTGTTGCTGAAGCATACTGTTCAAAACAGCCCTTAAGACCGCAAGAGCAAGGTCTTCCGTCTTTTTCAATAATCATATGACCTATCTCACCGGCATCACCACGTCCGTGATATATCTTATTTTTAATTATAAGACCTCCGCCAATTCCTGTACCGATTGTAACCATAACCTCGTTCTTCGCACTATCTCCTTCACCGAGAATTGCTTCACCAAGTGCGGCACAGTTAGCATCATTTTCAACCTTAACCTTAATTCCAAGCTTATCGGATAAAATTGCGGCAAGTGGTGTGTTGTTAAATGGTAAGTTACCGGCTGTAACCTTTTTATTTAAAATAGAACCCGGAACACCAAATCCAACCTTTGTAACCATATACTCATCAATAAGCTTTTTAGACTCATCAACAATATAATCAATAAGCTTGTCGGCGTTGTCCTTATGAAGTGTAGGAAGCTTGCATTTATGTATAATTTCCCCGTCCTTGATTACACCGAACTTAATATCCGTACCGCCAATATCAACACCCAGACAGGCACTTGAATATGCTTCCTTATCGCATATAAGAACCACATCAGGATGTAGCTTAAGCATTGTTGCCGGAATTTCTGTATTAATATCATTGTTTAAAAGAGCGGCAACAGCTTTGTGCTTGCTTGCACCTGATGCAAGAAGAACAATTTTTTTCGATTTTAAAATAGTAGCTATACCCATAGTAAGTGCCGCAGTAGGAACCTCATCCTTACTTTCAAAGAAACGTGAATTTGCCTCAATAGTATTATCGGTAAGAGCTGTAAGGTGAGTTTTTGTATTAAGCTTCGTATCTGGCTCATTAAAACCAATATGACCGTTCTGACCTATTCCGAGAACCTGAAGGTCAACTCCTCCGCTTCTTTCTATAGCATCTTCATAAGCTTCACATTCCTCATCAGGGTTTGTTGTTTCTCCATTGGGAATATGAGTATTCTTTAAATCAATATTAACCTTTGAAAACAGGTTTTCATTCATAAAATAATAGTAGCTCTGTTCATTAGTACGTTTAATCGGAAAATACTCATCAAGATTAAATGTCTGTACATCAGAAAAATCAATCTCACCCTTTTTATTCATTTCAGCAAGCTCGTTATACATACCAACAGGCGTAGAGCCGGTTGCAAGACCTAAAATCGAATCATGCTTTTTCTTGAGCTGTGTTGCAAAAATATTTGCAGCCTTTTTTGACATTTCATTATAATTTTCACATACAATTACTTTCATTTTTTCTGTCCTCCATAAACGTATTAGTACAACTCTCGTACAATCCTTTTCATTTCGTCAAACTTTGTATCCATATCCTGTACAAGCTTAAACTGAGTTCTTGCTCTGTCAAGATTGTGATTTGGACGATGGATTTTAAAATATGTATCACCGTTTAAATAATCGGTTAAAAATCTTATACCGCACTCATATGTAAGAAGCTTTGCAGAAAGCGGTAAAAGCTCTATTTCCTTTTCAGTAAGACTGTCACCTATTTCTTCAGCAAAGCCTTTAGAAAACGCTTTGAAATAGTCAAGGTCAAACCAGAGCTTGCTTAAATCGGTTTCATCCTCAGGAGCAGTTGCAGCACCTATTCTCAAGGCATCCCCAAAATCATAAAGAAGCGAACCGGGCATTACAGTATCAAGGTCTATAACACATACAGCTTCCTCTGTATCTTTATCAAACAATACATTGTTAATCTTTGTATCGTTATGTGTAACTCTAAGCGGAATACTGCCGTCAGCAAGACCATCAATGACCTGTCCTATCCATTCCTTCTGAGCAAGTGCAAAATCTATTTCTTCTTTAACATTCTTTGCCCTTCCCATAACATCGTTTTCAATTGCTTCAAGTAAATTATTATACCTTACGGGTGTGTTATGGAAATTTTCAATTGTCTCATACAGTGTATCAGCAGGAAAATCACTCAATCTCTTCTGAAACTTAGCAAACCCCCTTGCCGCATTATAGAGCTGCTCAGGTTTATCAGCAGTTTCAATCGGAATAGTGTCTGTGATAAACTTATACACTCTGAAGCAATTATTCTCATCATATTTATAGAAATTTTTTCCGTCCCTCGTTTTTACAACAGAAAGAGTCTCTCTGTCGGGATCTCCGCCCTCGGAAGTAATCCTATTTTTAAGAAATTCCGTAACATTCATTATGTTTTCCATAAGTGTATCGGGATTTTTAAAAATAGCAGTATTAATTCTCTGGAGTATGTACTTATTCGGCTGAATTAAATATGTGTCATTTATATGACCGTTTCCATATGAACTTAGACTAGCATCAAGGTCAAATTCTTTTATAACATCACTTAATTTAACTTCTTTACTCATTTCAATCTCCTTATTTATATAGGCCTTCATTTGTATATTTTAATATAGCACTTCTTATAAGCGGCAGATCCTCTTTATATGTAATTCCGTACCACTTTTCATCAGTTTCAAGTACTCTGCATTTGTAATCAAGCTTATTAATTAAGGTGTCAACAACTGACGGAATGTAAAATTCTCTTTTAAGTGATGAATCATCGGAGCTTAAAAATTTCACAAACTCACTCTCAAAAATATCAAGTACCTTCTCTTTAAATCCCCATAAATTCATCGAAACAATTGTATCTTTAGGAATATCCGTATCAAAAGGAATATCTGTAACCTCTGTCACCGTCTTTAAAAATCCATTTGAAATTTCGCAAACACCCCTTGAAACCGAGCCGTTCTCAGAAAGTGTATTACCAAGCTTATAGCCTGCCATACATATATCTTCTTCATTTAAAAGATGTGAATGTACTTCTTTAAATACGCTCGGACCATAAAAGTCATCCGCATTAATAACCGCAAAAGGAAAATTAAGAACCTCCTTCGCACAAAGAACAGCCTGACCTGTGCCCCACGGCTTAGTACGTCCGTCCGGCACAGAAAATCCTTCAGGTAAATCATCAAGACTCTGGAAAACATAGCTCACATCAGCAACCTTTTCGATACGCTTACCGCAAGCATCTCTGAAATCCTTTTCAATATCTTTTCTTATAACAATTACAATTTTGTTAAAGCCTGCACGAAGAGCATCTGTAACCGAATAGTCAATTATCATTTGTCCGTCCGGACCTACCGGTGCAGCCTGCTTAAGTCCGCCAAAACGTGAACCCATTCCGGCAGCCATTATCAAAAGTCCCGAATCCATAAATATTCCTCCAAAAATTTATATTTACTTTTCAAATTCATTATGTTATACTAATCTAAAGATACACACTAATATATTATTACATTAGAAGAAATAACTCAATATTATTTTAGCTCTAAAATGTTTGATTTTGGCTACAAATTTCGGAGGTTAAAATGTGGCAAGCATATAAAGTTGAAAACGAATTTAAAATTACAGAATTTTATTCTGCCTTTGTAAGAATGATGTCTTCTGATTATGTTTTTCAGGGCGAGACACACGATTTCTGGGAGATGGTCTATGTCATCGATGGAAATGCTATTATTTCAGCAGATGACAGGGTTATAAACCTTACAAAAAATCAGATAATTTTTCACAAGCCTATGGAATTTCACACCCTCCGCACTGCCGGAAATAAGAATGCAGATTTTTTTATTATCTCTTTTTCTGCAAAAGGAAAATTTATGGAGAACTTTAAAAATAAGATACTTTTTTTACAGCCAGAGCAAGCAAAAGAGCTCATGACAATTTTAGATTATCTGAAAAGCTCCAATCAGACTCCTGTCGAAAACGCTTTCCCCGTCTCTTATTTATATAGGATAAAGACCGATAAAAAGTATGCACAGAAGCTTAAAAACCTTACTGAAAACTTTTTGATTTCAATTGCAGACTACGAGTTTAACCCGAATTACATAGAAACAAACGAAACAAAAATTTACAGAAACGCTATAAACATCATCGAAAGTACGTTAAGCGACTCTCTGAGTGTTCCTGCTCTTGCTTCAAAATGTAACGTAAGCATTGCTTATCTTAAAAAGATATTTTCTAAATACGCAGGTCTCGGAGTACACGAATATATACTTACTTCAAAAATTTCCCTCGCAAAGCAAATGCTGCTCTCAGGTAGCTCCGTTACCGAAATATCCGAAAAGCTTGCTTTTTCAAGTCAGAACTATTTCAGTGTCGTCTTTCGCAGAAAAACCGGCTTCTCACCGACAGAATACAAAAAAGCAGTACTTTTTAAAAATTAAATCTTTAGTCAAGACGCCCTATAAGGGCTTATCACTGGAGCTGTAGCAATATTCAAAAAATGCACTGCCAATTTATCTTGAGCAAAAAAGTAATTTAATCTGCTTCACCATAAAACAAAACAGAGACCTCAAAAAAACGAGATCCCTGTTTTATTTTATGGAATTATAAAAAATTACTTTAATTTCATTACTTTATTTTATCCCAATACGCCTTTGCCGCTTGCTCACTCTTATTATCGCCAAATTCATAGTATTTTTTATTTTTAAGCTTATCAGGCAGGTATTGTTGTCTTACATAATGCTTCGGGTAGTCGTGGGGATACAAATAATTTTGACCTTTCTTAAACTCACCCTCTCCGTCAAAATGCTTATTTTGAAGCTGTCTCGGAATTTCGCCGGTATCAATGGTTTCAATATCATACATTGCACTGTTAATTGCCATATAAGCCGAATTGGATTTCGGAGCAGTCGCAAGAAGTACAGCAGCATCCGCAAGCGGTATCCGTGCTTCCGGAAGTCCAAGCATCAACGCACTGTCAACAGCCGCTTTAACAATCGGAATTGCCATCGGATATGCAAGACCTACATCCTCCGCCGCTATCACCATAAGCCGTCTGCACGCAGACGCAAGATCATCCGCCGCCAGAAGCCGTGCAAGATAATGTACTGCCGCATCGGGATCAGAGCCTCTTATCGACTT
>JAZQLM010000006.1:0-1743 GCA_045542655.1 Clostridia bacterium
CCGCTTGGCCTCCGACTTGGCTATTTTGGTAAATCTGCCGAAGAAGTTCGTGCACTTTTAGACAAGCACGGTCTTACCTGTATTTCTGTACATCAGGTTTATGACATTTTCTTGGAAAATGAAAAGGAAAGCATTGATTACTTAAAGACAATCGGTGCAAAATACTGTGCTGTTCCGTGGATGGGTGTTGAAAAGCACAAGGGTACAGATGTGTTCCCACAGACAGTTGAAGAATTCAATAAGGTCGGCAAAGCTCTTAAGGATAACGGAATTACACTGCTCTACCATAACCACGACTTTGAATTCCAGAAATTTGAGGATAAATTCCTCCTCGACTGGCTCTACGAAACAATTCCGGCAGATATTTTAGAAACTGAAATCGATACTTGCTGGGTACATTATGCAGGCTACAATCCTGCTGAGTATGTTCTTAAATATTCAGGCAGAGCACCAATCGTTCACCTCAAGGATTTTGTTTGCAAGAACCTTGCACAAGGACCTGTTTACGCACTTATCGACAGCGACGGAAACGAAGGCAAATCTGCTTCAAAAGAAGATAACGGATTTGAATTCAGACCTGTCGGCTCAGGTATTCAGAATTTCCCCGAAATTCTTGAAGCTGCTGAAAAAGCAGGTGCTGAATATGTTATAGTTGAACAGGATCAGTGGTATGACGGAGACGCTCTCGACTTTGCTAAACAGTCAAGAGATTACCTCAAATCATTAGGACTTTAATTTTTCAGAATATAGAGACAGAGCATATCCAAGTGATATGCTCTGTTTTTTGCATTACATCGTAACGGGCGGTTCGTGAACCGCCCCTACAAAATAATTTCCGCATTCTAATTAAATCAATTTTTATTTTATATATAGACAATTCCCAATTTTTATGATATAATATATTTTGCCACGTAAGTTAATATTTTTCATTATAAATGGTATGTTTTTCTACCTTTGGTAAAAACGCATGCTCTATTTTCACATACCTTTTATAATGATGTTGAAAACTTGCGTGGTAGCAGTCAGGGCTTGCGTTTTTCAGCGTGGGGCTTGATTGCACCACGCTTTTTTGTTGAAAATTTTTAAATTTAACGGGCGGAAAAATACATATTAAAAGGTGGTAAAAAGTATATTTTCGGCAAAAAAAGCGTTTTTTACTGTTCGGAAATGTTGCGGCACACAACCGGGTATAACTATTACCTGCTATGAAAAAAAGACGGCGTTACGAAAATCCTTTCGCACCGCCGTCTTTTATAGGCTTCCTTGTGTAAGGGGAGGCTTTAATTTTGAAATCTCTATTTAATATTTTTTGTGATTTTCCTTAAGTCTCAGCTGTGTATTCAAAATTCTTTTTCTGAGTCGAAGGCTCTCAGGAGTTACCTCCAAAAGCTCATCATCCGCCAAAAACTCAAGACATCCCTCAAGACTCATTTTAACAGGAGGAACAAGCTTTAATGCTTCGTCACTTCCCGATGCTCTTGTGTTTGTAAGCTGTTTTTTCTTGCAGACATTTACTGCTAAATCCTCCTGCTTAGGATTTATGCCTACAATCATACCCTCATATACGGGTGTTCCGGGACCAATAAAAAGCGAACCTCTGTCCTGAATTTTAAAGAGTCCGTAGCCTACAGCCTCTCCTGTATCAAAGGAAACCAGAGGACCGGTATATCTTCTTGTTATATCTCCTTTATACGGCTCATATCCGTTTAAAACCGAGTTCATTATTCCCTCGCCTCTGGTATC
>JAZQLM010000007.1:0-14274 GCA_045542655.1 Clostridia bacterium
TTTACGGAGTAAATTATTTCGAATCGGACAGAGAGAGATATTTCACTAAAATATAATGTGTTTATATCATTCTGCTTTGCCATCCATTTACGACATTTTTTGTTTACAGAAATGTCGTTTTTTTTATTATACTTAACACCGAAAAGCATAGAGTATCAGGATTTATCTATTAATTTATGATAAATTAGTATTATCGGAAGGAGGAATTGAGTATGAACTGGATTAGCAGCTTGCAAAAAGCTATTGACTATGTTGAAAATCACATAACAGAGAAAATTGATTTTGAAGAGGTGGCGAAAGAGGCCTGTTCGTCAGTGTTTCATTTTCAGAGGGTTTTTGGGATTATGTCGGTATGACTCTTGGAGATTATATCCGTATGAGGAGGCATACTCTTGCGGCAGAGGAAATTATGGACACGGATGAAAAAATAATTAATATTGCTCTTAAATATGGTTATGACAGTCCGGAGAGCTTTACCCGTGCCTTTTCTAAATTTCATGGTGTGACTCCTACTGAAGTGAGAGGCGGAGCCGCAATCACAGCATTCTCAAGACTTTCCGTAAAACTAATTTTATCAGGAGGTAATCTTATGAATTACAGAATTGAGAAAAAAGAACCATTTAAGGTTATATGTAAAAGAAAGCAGGTGGAAAAGCCGGGAAGTGATGTTGCGGCTACAGATATAAGACAATTTTGGGCAGATTGCGAACAAAACGGTGTAATGGCAAAAATAATGAAATATATGCCAAAAAACTCTGCTTTTGGCGGTCTTTTAGGAATATGCTTTACAAGCAGTATGGCTGACAATCATTTTCCTTATGGGATAGGATTTGAATATGAAGGACAGAAAGATGTTGATTCAGAGCTTGAAATAATTGAAATTCCTGCTTATACATTTGCAGTTTTTACCTGCAGGGGAAGAATGCCGGAAGCATTTGTTGAGACATATAAGAAAATCTGCTCAGAGTTTTTTCCGCAGAGCGATAAGTATGAATATGCACACGGAATAGAATTAGAGGTATATCCCTCAGATAAAATTGATGATCCGAATTATACCTGTGAAATCTGGATTGCCGTAAATGATAAGTAATCACAAGGCAAACTTGTAGAGCTTGAAAGCTCTACCAAATGGGCTATCTTAATATGAACTACGTTCTGGGTTCATATTAAGGTAGCCTTTTTGTGTTTTTTACGTTTAAAAAAGTCGGTTTTTATCGGGAAATGTGTAAAAAGCAAAAGCGTATCAAATTGTATATAAAATGAAATGAATTTGTAATGTATTTTTAATAAAAAATATGTTATAATTATATAATGGTATAGTATAATAATTAATTTAGCGGGAGGATATATATGATAGATTATTTTAAATCGGTTTTTCTCGGAATAATTGAGGGGATAACCGAGTGGCTTCCGATAAGCAGTACGGGACATATGATACTTGTAAATGAGTTTATGAATGAAAAGACGGGCTTTTTTACAACCGATTTGTTTTTATATGTAATTCAGCTCGGAGCAATTCTTGCAATTGCAACCCTTTATTTTAAAAAGCTCAACCCGTTTTCGCCGTCTAAGTCTAAGGAAGAAAAAATTGATACCTTCAAGATGTGGTTTAAGGTGATAGTAGCGTGTATTCCTGCGGCGGTGATTGGTCTTTTATTCAATGACTATATGGAGCATTTTGAAAACTGGTTTGTTATATCAACCACACTTATAATATATGGTGCGGCATTTATATTTATTGAGAAGAGACAGAGAAAAGCAAGTATATCCGAAATGAATTCCCTTACATATAAAACGGCGGTGCTGGTCGGACTATTTCAGGTCTTATCTATAATTCCCGGAACCTCAAGGTCAGGATCGACTATACTTGGTGCGATGCTTTTAGGCTGTACGAGAGGTCTTGCGGCAGAATTCTCGTTTTTCCTTGCAATTCCTGTTATGTTCGGGGTAAGCTTTTTAAAAATTGTAACAAACGACTATCCGATGAGTTCTCAGGAATGGGGGCTTTTGCTTTCGGGAATGGTGACTGCATATATTGTTTCTATGCTTGCGGTAAAATTTCTTACTAATTAT
The DNA here is from genome assembly GCA_045542655.1 of Clostridia bacterium. Taxonomy (GTDB): domain Bacteria; phylum Bacillota; class Clostridia; order Monoglobales; family Monoglobaceae; genus RGIG8709. The sequence goes on from JAZQLM010000007.1 coordinate 2,074, forward strand.
GTCAGGAGACACGATTTTAAGGTGTTCGGATACTACAGGATTATTTTGGGCATTATTGTGATTTTATATTTTTCGTTTATTGGGTAACGGAAAATTTATATAACTAAGCGGAAAACTAAGACTGCGGTAGATTGTTTTATTGCAGTAGAAAGGAACAGAAGAAATGGCTGAAATGAAGAAACGTGATACGGCAAAGTCGAATACAAAAAGTACACAAAACAAAGGTACAAAAAGAAAAACCTCTCAGAAAACAGGAGCAACACAGGTGAAAAAGAGTTCTCAAAAAGGCTCTTCGGTTAAAAGAACAAGAAAGGTTCAGAAAACCAAAAAGCTAAGTGCAGAGCTTAAGGGAATAATTTTAGTTGCCCTTGGTGCGTTTTTAGCACTTGCATTTTTTACCAATGCGGCAGGGGTGTTCGGTGAATTTATACAAAAGCTTGTGATGGGACTTTTCGGCGGTGCGTCAAAGATATTTTTTGTTTATATAATCTGGATGGGAATAAATACATTTCTTGAAAGACATAAGGGACAGGGCGGATATAAGCCGGCGGTTCTTTTTGGGCTTATGATTTCGTCTGCGGTTTTTGTTGCACTTTGTATGGAAGATACAGCTTGGTTCAAGGACGGCTTTGTAGGTGAAATCAAAAATATGTTTGAGTATGGTGCTGACGGCTATGGCGGAGGTCTTATCGGAAGTACAATATGCAGACTTTTGTACAGGTTCACCGGCTGGGGAGCTTGGATTATAACCATCACTCTTATGCTTGTGCTTCTTGTTATTCTTACGGAGACATCTCTTGAAAAGCTTGTTAAGAGCATCGGCGAAAAGATTAAGAAAAATACTGTCGCTCTTCACGAGCATCTGAATAAGGAAATCGAGATTGAGGCAGAGGACGAAGAATATGAGGACTCAAATACTGAGGACCTTGATGACGATATTGAAGAAATAAAGGTAAATAAAAAGGGCAGAAAAAAGGCTGAAAAGCCTGAAGTTTCATATGAAAATGAAGTTAAATATGCAAATAACGATTATTTCGATTTGTACTTCTCAGGTCAGGAGGCAGAGGCTTTGTCTTGGGCTGTGAGAAGTGACGTGGGTACAGAAAATGATACTAAAACGTATGATGAGACCGATTTACCAAAGGAGAGATTTAGCTTTTCTGACGAGGATTTGGAGGCACTTGGACTGTCCTCGGATATAACCTTTGAAACAGAAGAGACCTCAGAAACTGAAACAACGGCGGAGTATAAGATTGAAGCGAAGCGTTCTTATAATGCGGCGGCATACCGTGAGGTGGTTTTGCCAAAGTCGGAGGGCGGAAGCGAGCCTGACGGAATACTCACTACAATGCCTGATGAAAAAGGAAAATACCACGCAAAGGGTGAGGAAGAGGATTTTGAACCGCCGAGTCTTACTCAGATAAAGGAAGCGGCAGATCCTTTCACAAGGGCGGCGATTGACAGTGGCGTTCCGCTTGATGAAGCAGTTATGGCAGGTAAGAAGCTTACAAAACAGGAGGCTGAAGAGGCGGCAAATCAGATAAATGCCGTTGCGGCAGAGTCTATCGAGGCAACAAGACTTTTAAATTATAAAATGCCCCCGATTTCACTTCTTTCAAAGCCTAAAGCACAGGTGAAAAGCAAGACGGAAATCAAGCAGGAGCTTGAGTCAAAGGCAAACAGGCTTCTTGACACTCTCGCAAGCTTTAAAGTTGATGCGAAAATCTTAAACATTACGCAAGGTCCGTCCGTTACGAGATTTGAATTACAGCCGGGCTTTGGTGTAAAGGTTTCAAAAATAACACACCTTGCAGACGATATTGCACTTAGCCTTGCGGCACCGGGCGTAAGAATAGAAGCACCAATACCGGGGAAATCTGCAATAGGTATCGAAATCCCCAACGAAAAGCCGGCTCCCGTGCCAATTCGTGAGGTGCTTGATACGGACAAGTTTAAAGATTTTAAATCAAAAACCGCCTTTGCACTTGGTAAGGATATAAGCGGAAACTGTGTTGTTGCAGATATTGCACAGTTCCCCCATATTCTGATAGCAGGTGCAACCGGTTCGGGGAAGAGTGTGTGCATAAACTCTCTTATAGCAAGTATTCTTTATAAGGCAAAGCCGAACGAAGTAAAGCTTATAATGATTGATCCGAAAATGGTTGAGCTAACTGTTTATAACGGTATACCGCATCTTCTTATTCCGGTTGTTACCGATCCGAAGCATGCGGCGGGTGCACTTAACTGGGCTGTGACGGAAATGAAAAACCGCTATAAGCTGTTAAAGGATAATAAGGTGAGAAATCTTGAGGGATTTAATGCACTTATGGAGGAAAATGAAACACCAGAGCTTAAGCTGCCGGAAATTGTTATAATAATTGACGAGCTTGCAGACCTTATGCTTGCGGCAAAGAGCGAGGTTGAAGATGCGATAAACTCCCTTGCTGCACTTGCAAGAGCTGCCGGAATGTATCTTGTAATTGCGACGCAGAGACCGTCGGTTGATGTTATTACAGGCGTAATTAAGGCGAATGTTCCGTCGAGAATTTCATTTGCTGTATCGTCTCAGATTGACAGCCGTACCATTCTTGATGCACAGGGTGCTGAAAAGCTTTTAGGAAAGGGAGATATGCTTTATTCGCCGAGAGGTGCAATCAAGCCTATGCGTATACAGGGAAATTTCCTTTCTGACGGGGAAATTGAGGATATTATAGGGTTTATTAAGAACCAGTTCGAGGCAAGCTATGACGAGTCAATTATGGAGCATATAGAGCGTGAACAGGATGCAAAACAGGCGGCTGAGGATGAGCCTGAAACAAAAACCCGTGAGGGCGAACGTGATGAACTGTTTTATAAGGCGGCAGAAATGTTTGTTGATGCAGGACAAGGCTCTGTGGCTATGCTTCAGAGAAGATATAAAATAGGCTATCAGCGTGCGGCAAGATTGATTGACCAGCTTGAGGAGGCGAGAATACTTGGTGCATTTGAGGGCTCTAAGCCTAGACAGGTGCTTATTTCACGTCAGGAATTTAACGAAATGATGATAAATAAGCCTGAATAAGCCTATTTTAAGCCATTTTTTCTGTTACATATATTGTAAAGGGTATATTCTTTTTTGTGCAAAGTAACGAATTTGATATAAAATGCAAAAAAATGGTGGAAATATTCAAATAAATGTAGTAAAATATACTTATCTTGTTAATGAAGCAAATGAAATTTATTATTAAATAAAAAGGAGATAAACAAAATGAATAAGCAAGAATTAATCTCAGCTATGGCTGGAAAAGCAAATCTTTCAAAGAAGGATGCAGAAGCTGCTCTTAACGCTTTCATTGAAGCAGTTGAAGGTGCACTCGCAAAGGGCGACAAAGTTCAGCTCGTTGGTTTCGGCGGATTTGAAGTAAGAGAAAGAGCTGCAAGAACAGGCAGAAATCCTCAGACAGGTGCTGAGATGAAGATTGCTGCTGCTAAAGTTCCGGCTTTCAAAGCAGGTAGTGCATTCAAGGCTCTTATCAATAAATAGGTTTAAAAATGCTTATACTACAAAGGTCGCATAATGCGACCTTTGTTTTTTTACAATATCAACAGGAAATGGAGTTTAATTATGCGTCTTGATAAATATTTAAAGGTTTCTCGTCTTATAAAAAGAAGAACGGTTGCAAACGAAGCCTGTGACGGTGGCAGAGTAATGGCAAACGGACGGGTTGTTAAAGCATCTTATGAAGTAAAAGTAGGGGATATTCTTGAAATAACCTTTGGAAGTAAAACACTTAAGCTTAAGGTTACGGAAGTAAAGGAAACGGTGGCAAAAAACGACGCTTCAACACTCTATGAGGTTGTAGCTGAATAATATTTTTTACCGAAAATTGCTTTAAATTGTTACAAGGCAGTAGGGGACGATGCCCACATCGTCCCGTTTTCATAGATAATAAAAAAGAGCCGGAAAACGGCTCTTTAATTATTAGTCTGATGAATACGGTAAAAGTGCAATATATCTTGCTCTCTTAATTGCAACAGTAAGCTGTCTCTGGTGCTTTGCACAGCAGCCGCTTATTCTGCGGGGCAATATTTTTGCTCTTTCAGTAACGTATCTTCTGAGTTTTGCAACATCTTTATAATCAATGTGGTCAACTTTGTCAACACAGAATGCACAAGCCTTTCTTTTCGGCTTTCTCATTCTTGGATTTTTATCCATTCTTTCTTTCTCTGACATTGTCCATATCCTCCTTTTTCATAAGATTAAAACGGTAAATCGTCATCTGTCTCCTGAGGGATAAAGCCTTCGTCACTCAAATCGTCGGGCATTGACGGTACATAAGTACTCTGAGGTCTTTCGGAGGAAACGCCTGCTTCTTCAGAGCTGCGTCTGCTCTCGCCGAAGGAAACCTCGTTTGCCACAACCTCGGTAACATAATTTTTCTTGCCGTCAGTACCTTCCCATGTTCTGGTCTGAATACGTCCGACAACGATAATCATTTTTCCCTTGGAAAAGTTTCTTTCAATAAATTCTGCCTGTTTATTCCAAGCAACACAGTTAATAAAATCAGTTGACTGATTTTCTCCGTATCCGTTATTGATGGCTATTGAAAAACTGCACACGGGAGTACCTGAATTCGTGTGACGGATTTCAGGATCTCTTGTGAGTCTTCCCATTAAAATCGCTTTGTTAATCATAGCAATCTGCCTTTCCTGCCCTTAGGTTTCGGGCAACGGTTATTATTTCTCGTCTTTTTTAATGGTAATCTGTCTTAAGATACCATCTGTGATACCGAACACACGTTCAAGCTCACGTGGGAACTCCGGCTTTGATTTAAAGTTAACCAAAACGTAGTAACCCTCATTTAAATCGTTGATAGGATAAGCGAGTCTTCTGCGTCCCCATTCGTCAACGCTTTCAATCTCACCGTTTGCCTCTATCAATGATTTAAACTTATCAATAAGTGCAACAGTTTCTTCTTCTGTCTTTGTAGAATCAATTATAAAAATTGTTTCATAGCTATTGATAACTTCAACCATTTATTTCACCTCCTCGTGGACTCTGACCTTTGCACTACGCAAAAGCAAGGAATTAATTTCTTCTCACAGGCATAGGCCTGCTAACTACATTATTTTAATACAGAATTTAAAATTTGTCAAGCATAATTTTACAATTTTTTTAATATTATCATATAAATGAAGCTAAAAGAGGTGTACAAATGAATAGAAGAAATCTTATTATGCCGGCTCTTGCACTGCCTCTGTCCTTTTTAATCCCGATTGCGGTATCCACCGCCGTTAATGTGCCGGATTTTAAGCGGGGTGACAACGTAAAGGTGAGTGCAAGAACCGAGGATATGAAAAGGCTTGGAAGTTCCGCAGATGAAATGGTTATCACGGTGTTTAATACAGAGGAGAACAAAACAGACCAGAGGTATCTTGAGGAGTATCTGTGCGGTGTGGTTGCGGCTGAAATGCCGGCAGCTTATGAAATAGAAGCATTAAAGGCACAGGCGGTTGCGGCAAGGAGCTACATTATAAGTAAGCTCGGCACACAAAATGATGCCCATTCGGATGCGGTGGTCTGCACCTCCGCCTCTCATTGTAAGGCTTATATTTCCTCTTCTGAGGCGGCAAAGAGGTGGGGTGATGAGTGGGAGAAAACATTTTATCCCAAAATCCGTCAGGCTGTATCCGAGACCTCGGGGGAATACCTTGTCCATAACGGAGAGCCTGTCACTGCATTTTTCTTTGCCTTAAGTAACGGAAAAACCGAAAATTCAGAAGAAGTATGGGGCGGAAGTCTGCCTTATATCGAGTCGAGGGACAGCTCCTTTGATGCTTCATCGCCTGATTTTCTGTCGTATGCTGAGTTTAGGGAGGATGAATTTTATAAAAGGCTGAAAGGGATAAACAAAGACTTTGAGGAAAAGAAAATATTGTCGGTTTCGGAGCTTGTTCTTACCGAGGGGGGACGGGTAAAAAGTGTTAAAATAAACGGTGCAGGCTTTTCGGGAACGGATATAAGAAGTGCATTTTCCTTAAAATCTGCGGATTTTTCTTTGAAAAAAGAGGGCGGAAAAATAGTCTTTACGGTAAGGGGCAACGGACACGGCGTGGGTATGAGTCAGTACGGAGCAAATGTCCTTGCAAAAAACGGTGCAGATTACAGGGAAATTCTCTCCCATTACTATAAAGATGTGGAAATTATGGAATATGGCGGCATAGAAATAATCACCAAATAACGTAAAAAAATATTGTATACAAATTTTGCAAAAAAAACTTTAAAAATTATCCGTATTATGATATATTTAGCATAGAGACATAATGTTAGAAACATAAAATATGTGCTCGGGAAGGGAAATGACTTATGGGTAAAATTATTACAATCGGCAGACAGCTCGGAAGCGGCGGAAGACTCATCGGAAAGCTGCTTGCTGAAAAACTGGGCTACAAATTCTATGATAAGGATATAATCGCCGAAATTGCAAAGGAAAACGGACTTGGTGCCGCTATTTTTGACGGTATAGATGAAAAACCCACCAATAGCTTTTTGTATGCTCTTGTTATGGGGGTACAGTCGGGAAAAGGCTTATATTATCAGTATAATGATATTTTAAACGGAGATAATATTTTCAGAATACAGGCGGATATTATAAAGAATATTGCAAAGGACGGGGACTGCGTTATAGTAGGACGCTGTGCAGATTATATTTTAAGGAACAGCGAAGAGCTTACGAAGCTTTTTATCTATGCTGACCGTTCAAACAGAATAAAGACTCTGACCGAAAGAAGCGGAGTAAGTGAAAAAGAGGCGGCATCTGCCATTTCAAAAGCGGATAAACGCCGTGCAAATTTCTATAACTTCTACACAAATCAGTCGTGGGGACACGTTGAAAATTATGACCTTGCGATAAATGCAGGAAATCTCACAAGGGAAAATGCGGTTAAGCTTATCTGTGATTACCTCGAAATAAAGGAATAAAAATTTACATAAAGCATAAACCTCTTAAGATTTTTATATAATCTTAAGGGGTGTTTTTATTTTGGAGAGAAACAATGTTTTAAAAAATACAGTTATGCTTACGGCATCCGGAATTATTGCAAAGACGGTGGATTTTATATTCAGGACATATTATTCAAAGCAGCTTGGGAGGGAGGGGACGGGGCTTTTATCTCTTGTGTTTACGGCACATTCGATAATGCTTACCCTTGCCGCCGCCGGAATATCCGTTGCTATCTCTAAGGTTATAGCCTCGTGCATAGCGAGGAGGGATATGTCCTTGGCATACAGAAGTATGAAAGCGGCACTTAGCTGTACTCTTTTTTCTTCAGCCTTGGTAATAGCCGCTGTTTTTTTATTGAGCGGATATATTTCAGAGGATATTCTAAAGGACTCAAGAACAAGGATTTCTCTGCTTTTTTTGTCGCCAAGTATTTTGTTTATGGGACTTTCCTACTGCTATAAGGGATATTTTTATTCGGTAAGAAAAATTTTAATTCCGGCTTCCTCGGAATTTGTGGAACAGCTTGTAAAAATATCAGTAATAAGCACTCTCCTCTCCCTGTGGCTTCCAAAAGGTGCGGAATACGGTTGCCGTGCCGTGTTTTTGGGACTTAGCATTGGTGAGGCATCATCTTTTTTGTATCTCTCGGCGTTTTATTTTGCAGAGGTAAAAAGATATGCTCAAAAAAGAATTATACATAAGAGGGATAAAACTCCGGTTCTTGTTCCTCTTTTAAAGATTGCCCTGCCTGCCCTTTTAAGCTCTCTTTCAGGCTCGTATTTACATATGAAGGAAGAGCTTTTAATAGTTTCGGGACTGAAAAAGCACGGACTTTCACCGTCGGGAGCTTTGTCAGCATACGGAACTGTTTCGGGAATGATACTTCCGCTTACTATGTTTCCACTGTCTCTTATTTCGTCCTTCCTTACACTATTGGTGCCTGAAATTTCCCGTGCTGCCGCAAGAGCAGATAAAACACGCCTTCTTGACCTTGCAGGAAAGGTTTATAAATTCGCCGCAGTAGGTGCTTTTCTTATAATGACAGTGTTCTTTTCCGCTCCCTCCGAAATTGTAGAAGCCGCATACAGTCTCGAAGATGCAGGCGGCTTTGTTATGATTTTTGCTACACTTTTGCCTGTATTTCTTTGTGATTCGGTGTCGCACGGGATTTTAAACGGACTTGGCAAGCAGGCAACGCTTCTTGTAATAACCCTTTCGGAATGTATACTAAGAATTTTTATATGCTTTGTTTTTGTTCCAAAGCTTGGTGTTTCTGCTATAATTCTGACGGTATATGCCGGAAACCTCTTTTCGGTTGCCTCAAAGCTTTTGTGCGTGCTTGTTAAGACAGGTCTTAGATTCAATGTTTTTGAATGGGTTATATTCCCGTTTTGCCTTGCTTTGACGACAGCGTTTATATCAGGAAAAATTTTCATATGTCCGGCATTTATAAATACTGCTTTAGCGGTAAAAATATTAACAGCGGCAGGATTATACATTATACTTTCGTTTGTGTTCGGTTTCTTGAAAAGGGACGAGATTTGCTGGATAAAAAGCAGATTGCTGAGCGGAAAATAAAATAAAATTCAGGGGTGTAAGACTTGGGAAAAATAAGGTGTGACAGAGAAAATTTATATTATGCTATTTATATCTTGTTATGTGTGTATAAATATTCGTTTTACGGCTTTTATTATCCCGGCTACCTCGATGATTATGTGCAGTATATTTACTATCCCTCTATAGAAAATCCCTTTAAAAATCTGCTGTTTGGCGGGGCAGGTACAGCATATACAAGACCACTTGCAGCATTACTTGATGTTTATTTCTGGAGTACATTTTCTTCGTATTTTTCATTTGCGGTTGTAATCTTAAATGTTTTATATGCAGTTTCGGGTATATTTTTCTATAAAGCCTTTAAAGCGGCAGGAATAAAGCTTTCGGCTGTTTTTTTTGTATGCTATGGCTTGTTGCCCTCTCTTTGCGAGGGAACGTTCTGGATTTCGGCGGCAACACGAATTGTACCTGCGATGCTTTTTGCCGCCCTTTCGTTGTTTTTTATGGTCAGAAAACATTTTTTTTGGTTCTTTATTTCTAATCTTTTTTCCCTCTGCTTTTATGAACAAATTGGGGCTTTGTCGTTTTTTCTTACATTTGTTGTGTTTGTAAGTGCTCCGAAAAAATTTATTCCGTACTTTTTTGCTTCATTGATTAATGCAGTATTGATTTTTTTGTATTATGTCTGTTTCGGAAAAAACGGTGACAATGCGGACAGACTTGTGTTTTCCGCCGACATTTTTAAAAATTTCGGGAATAATTTCATATCGTTATCCGAGCTTGTAATTTTAAGGCAAATACCCCTGTATACAAGAGGCTTTTTAAGAGGAATTAAAATGATTTTTGAACAAAAGGCGTATTTATGGCTGCTTTTTGCGGCATTGCTTTGCGTTATGCTGGCGGCTTATTCACCCGAAAATGAAAGCTTTAATAAGGCTGGTATGAAATGGCTCTTTATCGGAGCTTTAGCCTTTGTTGTTCCCCTTTTTCCATTCTTTGTTCTTGAAAACCCGTGGCTTAATTTTCGTAATCTTGTACCATCTGTTCTTGGACTGTCGGTTATAGTAGGTAGTGTTTCAGCTTTTTCTCCGAGATATATAAAAGTTTTTGTGTTTACCGCTGCCTTGTATATGATGATTTGTAATGTAAGTGAGGTAAATGACTATACAAAAACAATGGTGTATGACAGAAATATAATATTTGATATTGCCGAAAATCCTGTGCGTGACAGCGAAAATGAAAATGTGTATTATTACCCCGAAACGGTTGGTGATGAAAATTATCTGAAGCAAAACTCACCGTATAATGACCATATAATGAGTATAACAGGCTCGGACTGGGGGCTTACGGGAACAGTGAGGGCAGTAACGGGCAACGGAGAAATTACTGTGGTGAGAAAATAGAGTGTGGTTTTTTAGGGACTTGAAATTTTTTGTAAAATATGATATATTTATGTAAAGAATAAGGATTAAAAATTTAAGGAATAAAGATAAGATGAAGTTATATTTTGCACCGCTTGAGGGGATAACTACTTATATATACAGAAATACGCACAGAGAAATGTTCGGCGGCTGTGATTCTTATTATGCACCGTTTATTACTCCGAGTGAAAATGAGAGGATTACAAGAAAAAGCCTCCGTGATATTCTGCCTGATAACAATTCGGAAACGCCCGTAGTTCCGCAGATTATTGCAAATAATACAGAGGTTTTCTTGAATTTCACCGAGAAAATAAAGAAAATCGGGTATGATGAAATTAATCTCAACTGTGGTTGTCCCTCAGGTACGGTTGTGAAAAAAAGCAGGGGTGCAGGTATTTTAAAGGATGCGGTGGCTCTTGATGAGTTTCTTGCCGGAATTTTCAATAAATGTGAGCTTAAAATATCTGTTAAAACAAGGATAGGGTTTTCTTCGGGCGAGGAAATGGAGAGGCTTCTTGAAATCTACAACAAGTATCCTATTCCTCAGCTTACAATACACCCAAGAACAAGAGCGGATTTTTATAACGGTATTCCCGATATGGAGACGTTTGAAAAGGCATACCGAAGCTCAAAAAATAAGGTTTGCTATAATGGAAATGTTTTTTCTGTCGATGACTATAAAGGAATAGAAGAAACATACCCTGACCTTGAGGGAATAATGCTCGGCAGGGGAGCGGTTGCAAATCCTGCGATTTTCAGAGAAATCAGAGGCGGAGAAAAGCTTTCGACTGCTGAACTTGTGGAGTTTACAGAGATACTGTGCGAAAACTACAGATTTTTGCTTCAAAGCGATGTATATACACTCAATAAGCTTAAGGAAATATGGCTTTATATAATGTGGAATTTTCCGAATGAGAAAAAGTCGCTTAAGATAATGCGTAAAACAAATAATTTGTCTGAATTTATGTTTACGGTGAAAAATTTACCGGAGCTTAATACATAGATTATATAATATATTATAATAGGAAGAAATTTTTTAAAGGCGGGAAGATGAAATGAAATTTGTATCGTGGAATGTAAATGGTGTAAGAGCTTGCATTACAAAAGGCTTTGAGGATATATTCAAGGAATTTGACGCAGATATTTTTGCTCTTCAGGAAACGAAGATGCAGGAGGGACAAGCTGAGCTTAATGCAGAGGGCTATAGCCTTTATATGAACAGTGCCGAGAAAAAGGGGTATTCGGGTACAGCGGTCTTTACAAAAAATGAGCCCCTTAGTATTGCATATGGTATTGGAATTGACGAGCATGACCACGAGGGCAGGGTGATTACTCTTGAATTTGATGAATTTTATTTTGTGACCTGCTATACCCCTAACTCTCAGAACGAGCTTAAAAGACTTGGCTACAGAATGAGGTGGGAGGAGGATTTTCTTTACTATATAAAAGGACTTGATGAAAAGAAACCTGTAATTCTGTGCGGTGACCTTAATGTCGCACATCAGGAAATTGATTTAAAAAATCCAAAAACAAATCGCAGAAATGCGGGCTTTACCGATGAAGAGCGTGGAAAGATGACTGCTTTGCTTGAAAGCGGCTTTGTGGATACATTCAGAAGGCTGTACCCCGATAAAACCGACATATATTCGTGGTGGAGCTACCGCTTCAGTGCGAGAGAAAAAAATGCAGGGTGGCGTATCGACTACTTTATTGTTTCGGAGCGGATTGCAGACCGTGTAAAGGAATCGGAAATCCATACCGATATATACGGCAGTGACCATTGCCCTGTAAGTATAATATTTGAATAAAAAGAATTTATGTATTGAGAGGAGAAGTATTATGAAAGAGTTAAATGCTGAATTATTTAAGTCAGAGGTGTTAGAAAATTCAAAACCCGTGCTTGTTGATTTCTGGGCAAGCTGGTGCGGTCCCTGCCGTATGATGGCTCCGATACTTGAAGAGCTTGAGAGCGAGCTTGGAGATAATATAAGCTTTTGCAAGGTAAATGTCGATGATGAACAGGGACTGGCTCTTGAATATAAGGTTATGTCAATTCCGACAATGGTTCTTTTTAAAGGCGGAAAAGAAATCGAAAGAACAGTCGGAGTTGTTCCGAAATCAAAGCTTGCACAAATGCTTGAGAGAGTGTAAGGGGAAAAATAAAACGGGACGATAAGTAAATCGTCCCCTACGATAAAAGGCAGAAACAATTAATTTTGTTTCTGTCTTTTAAAATTACCGTT
>JAZQLM010000008.1:0-2994 GCA_045542655.1 Clostridia bacterium
CCTTTGGCTCACAGTTTTCAATTTTTATTCTGATACGCACAGAAGTTCCTGTCTTTACCGCTCCGAACGGGTATCTGTATTCCTCAAGCTGTGAATTATGATATACATTTATATTGTTAATCAAGGTATCACCCCAAAAAATTTTTATATTTATATTATAGGTTATTGAAATTTAATTGTCAATTGTGATATACTATAAAAAACAGAATTTATTATATATAAGAGAGTGAAATCAGATGATAAATTATATTTTCGGTGCTTCAGGCTGCGGAAAAACAGAATACATATATAAGTGTATAGAAAAGAATATAAGTGAAAAAGTGCAGTCTTATATTTTAGTTCCCGAACAGTATTCCATGTTTTCAGAACGTGAAATGCTTAAACGGCTTGGTTTTGATTCACAAAAATTCGTTTCCGTGCTGACATTTTCAAGACTTTCAAATATGGTACTGTCCGCAAAAGGACCGCTCAGAATGAAATACATTGACGGAGCAGGAAAAAATATGCTTGCTCTCCGCAGTCTTTTGCTGTGCGAAAAAAAGCTTTCCTATTTTTCCAAAAACATTCATCAAAAAGGTTTTTCCTCTGTCTTAGTCTCACTCTTTTCAGAATTTAAACGCTATGGGATAACTCCCGAAGTGCTTGATGACGCCACAGATACCGTTAAAGACAAAAATCCCGACCTTGCCTCAAAGCTTTCGGACTTTAAAATTCTCTATACAAAATATGATGAGCTTTTAAACGAAAAAAATTCAGATGCCGAGGATAATTTAAAACTTATAACGCCTAAAATTGCCGAGTGTGAATTTTTAAGAGGCAGAATTTATATAAACCATTTTAAAAGCTTTACACCCCTTGAATATAATGCTATATGTGAGCTTTTAAAGCTTTCCGATATAACCTTTTCCTTTACAACAGACAACTCCTCAGGCGACATTTCAGCCTGCTCTTCGGGTGCTTTTAAAAGCATTTCCCATACCGTAAAAGCTCTTGACAAAATTTCCGCACAGCTTGGAATAGAAAAAGGAAGGACTATACATCTTACAAAAAGTATAAAATTTGAAAATAATCCTGAGCTTTTACATCTTCGGGACAACTGCCTTTCATTTACTCCCGAAAAATACGAAAAAAAGCCTGAAAACATCCGCATTTTAAGACCTCGCACCCACTATGACGAGGCGGTTTGTACGGCTAAGCTCATTGTAAAAATGCTCCGTGACGAGGAGTACACCCCCGAGGATTTTCTCATCATTGTCTCAAATGCAGATAATTACGCCGATATTCTTCCCGTTGTCTTTGAAAAATACGGCTTAAGCTGTTTTATTGACCGCAAAACTCCGCTTTCATCAAAGCCTTTTATCAGGTTTATTCTGTCTGTGCTTGAAATTCTTTCGTTCGGCTTTTCATTCGAGAGAATAATGACCTGTATGCGTTCGGGATTTTTTGACGTTACAAAAAACGAAGCAGATATATTTGAAAACTTTCTTCTGGCGGCGGCACCGTCTAAGAAACAACTGTTTTCAGAATCAGATTTCAGCCGAAATCCCGCTCCCGAAAAATTTGATTTAGAGCTTATAAATTCTATAAAAGGACGCACTCTGAATACAATCATTTCACTTTCAAAGACTATAAAGGGACGAAAAACCGCTGACAAGGTTACAGAGGTCATTTATAGCTGGCTTGAAAAAACTGGGATAAAGACACGCTTTGAAGCCTTAATCGAAAATTCGTTAAAGGAAGGTGACGAGGAGACCGCAAGAGAGCTTGAAGCTGTATGGAACACCTTTGCGGCGGTTCTTTCACAGCTTGAGGATATATTTTCGGGTACTTATGTTACCTACACAGACTTCTATGAGCTTTTTTCTGCGGCAGTATCAGATATAACACTCGGTAAAACGCCCCTTCTTTTAAATCAGATTACCGTTTGCGTAGCAGAAAGCTTCAGGAGTACTAATGCAAAAGCCGTTATTTTGCTTGGTGCGACCGAGGACGAATTTCCGAAAAGCTTTACGGATGCAGGAACACTCTCTGACGCTGAGCGTGACGAGCTTGAGGAAGCAGGACTTACTCTTGCCCCCACCGCTCCGCAGAAAATACTGGACGAGCAGTATCTTGTATATTCTGTTTTATCATCTCCGTCTCACAAGCTTTTTATTATGTCACCTGTTTCGGATATGGAGGGCAATGTACTTCAAAAAAGTGAAATTCTCACCACACTTAAAAATATTTTTCCGAAAATATCCGAGGAATATCCGGACGGTGCCTTAGCTTATGACACGGAATATCTGCTCGAAGGACAAAATGCCGCTTTTGAGGCCTTAAAAGAAAAGCTTTGCACAGTAAGGGGAGAGTTGAAGCTTCTTACGCCCTTCTGGCAAAGTGTATATGAATACTTTTCTAAGCTGCCCGAATACCTTAAACAGCTTGAAGAAATAAAGAACATAATATCAGCCTCCGAAAAGCCCGAACGGCTTTCCCTTGAAACTGCACGCAGGCTTTACGGAAATCCGCTTATGCTCAGCGTTTCAAAGCTTGAAAAATATAACGCCTGTGCCTTTTCATATTTTATGACCTACGGACTTTTTGCCGATGAACGAAAAAAAGCCGCCGTGCTTTCAAACGATGTCGGCTCTGCTCTGCACGAGGCTCTTTGCACATATTTTGAAAAAAGAAATCGTGAAAGCTGTGACTACTCAAAGCTTACACGGGCGGCAGTAAAAAGGGAAATTGAAAAAATTATTGATGAAAGCAGTATATGTCCAGACAACGTGCTTTACGAAAATTCAGCCTATTACCGCTACACAATGCTCCGCATAAAAGATATTGCCGCTGCAACGGCATGGAAAATAGTCAGGTTTTATGCACAAAGCAGCTTCCGTCCTTACGGCTTTGAGATACGGATAGGTGACGGCGGAACCTTCCCTGCCTTTACGCTCAGGTTAAACGGCAGTGAGGCAAAGCTAAACGGCTTTATTGACAGGATGGATATTTCAG
>JAZQLM010000009.1:0-1641 GCA_045542655.1 Clostridia bacterium
TATTATACCGCATAATTCAGATGTCGAAGAGTACAGAGAATTGTTAAAAGAAGCTGTGAAAACCGGCATTGATGCGATTATAATTTCAGACCTCGGACTTTTCTCTGTTACAAGAGAAATTGCACCGGAGCTTGATATTCATATCAGCACACAGGCAAATAATGTAAATTATGAAGCTTGCAAAATGTGGCATAGGTTAGGGGCAAAACGTGTTATAATTGCAAGGGAGCTTTCCTTTAATGAAATTTCTGAAATAAGAAGGAATACGGATGATGACCTTGAAATTGAGGCATTTGTTCATGGTGCGATGTGTATATCATATTCGGGCAGGTGTCTGCTTTCCAATTATATGACAGAGCGTGACAGCAATCAGGGAGCATGCTCTCATCCGTGCAGATGGAATTATTCTTTGGTTGAGGAGACAAGACCGGGAGAATATTTTCCGGTTTACGAGAATGAGAGAGGTACTTTTATATACAACTCAAAGGATTTGTGTATGATAGAGCATATAGATAAGCTTATTGAATGTGGACTTACGAGCTTTAAAATTGAGGGAAGGGTTAAGACGGAATATTATCTTGCGACAGTTGTCAAGGCTTACAGAGATGCTATTGACAGTTATTTTGAGAGTATTGAAGCCGGTAGAGTTTATACTTTTGACACTTCACTTCTTGATGAATTGAAAAAGGTCAGCCACAGGGATTATACAACGGGGTTTTATTTTAAAAAACCCACAGGAACCGAACAAAACTATCAGACAAGCTCTTATATAAGAAACTACGAGCTTCTTGGGATAGTTGACGGGTACGATGAAGATAAAAAATTAATTTCCGTAATTCAGAAAAACAGGTTTTTTGTCGGCGATGAGGTTGAATTTTTGTGTCCTGAAGGACCATATAAAAAACTTAAGATTACTGAAATTTTAGATACAGAAAATAACAAAATTGAGGTTGCAAACCGCCCTCAGCAGATTGTACGGCTCTATTCTGAAATTCCGATAGAAAAAGGCAGTATGATGAGGGGAAAGAAAAATAAGTAAAAAATTAAAATTTTAAATAAACGGAGGAATTAATGATGAAAATGTCAAAAAGAATTCTCAGCTTGTTGTTGGTAACTGTATTTATACTTACCACAACATTTGCAACAACGGTATCCGCTACAGCTTTTTCTGATGTGCCAGATACCGAAAGCTATGCGGCAGCAGTTAACCGTTTAAATACTCTCGGAATTATTAACGGTTATGAAGATGGCACCTTTAAGCCTCTTAATAACGTTACCCGAGCAGAATTTACAGCTATGCTTTTAAGAACCAGAGGTATGGGTGATATAGGTTCTATGGAGCTTACAGATCCGCCATATCCTGATGTTATTTCTGACGATGTTTCGTGGGCAATTGGAAATATCCGTACCGCTAAAAATCTTGGAATTATAAATGGATATGAGGACGGTACATTCAGACCATCAAACGATGTATTACTTGAAGAAGCTGTTAAAATGGTTGTTTGTGCCATAGGCTATGCTGACTATTCACCGGAAGGTGTAGAGTGGTATACCAAGTATATGACGACAGCTACAAGTATCGGTCTTTTAAAGAGTGTTGACGGTGTTCTCGGAACTCCTGCAACAAGAGTATGTATTGCA
>JAZQLM010000010.1:0-8184 GCA_045542655.1 Clostridia bacterium
AAAAAAAAGCTTGACATTTGTTTCACTTTGTGGTATTATATCATCTGCAAGTTGTTTTTACGGCTTGTACAAAAAATGTTTAAGCTGGTGTAGCTCAATTGGCAGAGCAGCTGATTTGTAATCAGCAGGTTGCGGGTTCGAGTCCCATCACCAGCTCCATTTTTGGAGGGGTTCCCGAGTGGCCAAAGGGGGCAGACTGTAAATCTGTTGCGTCTCGCTTCGATGGTTCGAATGCATCTCCCTCCACCAATTCGCGGCAAGTCTTTATGACTTGCCGTTTTTTTATAAAAAAACGGCGTCGTTTTACAGACTGCCGCTCATTTTTCCCAAAAAGCAAAGCTTTTTGGGGTGCCCCATATCAAGGCTTTCATTTTTTTATTCTACTTCATTATTTAAACATTTCCTTTTCAAGCTCTGCACAAAGATAATGATATATGGGAAGATGATATTCCTGCACCTTAAACGTTTCTGTTTCAGGTGCTTTTAAAGTAGCATCGCACATATCAAGCTTGCAGGTGTTTTTCCCTGTCAGTGCCATTGTTTTAAGCCCTTTTGCTTTTGCTATTTTTACAGCATTTACTACATTTTTTGAATTTCCTGAGGTAGAAAGTCCTATCAGCAAATCACCCTTATTACCATATCCGTATGCAAGCTGAGCATATACCATATCCGCATCTACATCATTTGCAAAGGCTGATAATACTGCTGCGTGGCTTGTTAAGCTTATCGCCGGTATTCCTTCCTGAAGATTATTTGCAAAATATTCTGCATCTTCCGGATATTCGGCTTTCAAAATGTCTGCAAAGTCTTTGTTTATTTCTCTTCTTGACAAAAAGCCCTTCATAAGCTCACCCACTATATGGTCACAGTCTGCACAGCTTCCTCCGTTTCCGCAAAGCAAAATTTTGCCTCCGTTTTTAACCGTTTTAAGCATTAGCTTTGAAGCATTCTCAAGATTTTCCTTTATCCCTTCAAGCTCGGGATACCTTTTTATCAGTTCATTAAGCATTTTATAACCCCTTTTCTTCTGCTAAGCTTGCTGCAACCGCAAGTGCCGCACAATTTTTCTCTCCAAGCTCTGCCGGAACAATTCTGCACACACTCCTTGCATAGCTAAGAGCCTCTTTTTGCATTATCTATGCTCTTATGCCACGAATGAACACAGGTGAGCAAATCAAATGGAATTTCATCCGCTTCAATAATAACAGAACGAAGTCTTACCTGAAGACAATATTCCTTTCCTTTGACCGGATTTTCTATCTTTAATTTCACAGGCAAAAACATATTCTCAGATTCGCCGATAAGCTCACCGTCCAGCCAATACTGGGCAAGTGTATCAACTCCTTCAAAATACAAAAAGGCATCTCCCGAAATTTCAGGCATAATAAACATGGAAGTAACTCACTAAGCTTATAAGATGTTCCGTTTGTTTCAATACAGGTGTGAATATTTTCTTTTCTTAGCAGCTTTAAAAGTCTCAGAAGCTCTGTATGCCAAAGGGTGGCCTCACCGCCTGTAAAGGTAACGCCTCCGCCTGAAAAAAACATCGGTCTGCTACGTTTTGCCTCATCAAATATTTCCTCCACCGAATATTCCTCTCCGCCGTCCATTTTCATCCCCTCCGGATTAGAACACCATATACATCTCATATTACAGCCCTGCAGGTGATAAACAAGCCTGTTTCCCGGTCCGTCCTGACCGAAATTAAAGCCTTTACTGAATATCTGCATACGGCATACCACCTCCTGTATTTCCAGTATAATTTATATACTTAATTTATAGAATTGACAAAAAGAAAAAAAGATGTAAAATAAAGAAAAGGAGTCCTGATAATATGTATACTGTTTTCTCTGATACAAACAAACACAAAATCACCGAAGCAAACATTAACTTCTACGCAAACCCATTTATTCACCCAAAAAGAAATATTTCCGAACACGATTTTATCTACATTTTGCAGGGAGAATGGAAATTCGGGCAAAATAACGAAGAATATGTTGCTAAAAAAGATGATATTCTGCTTTTGTGTGCTAATAATACACATTATGGAATTTCGCCCTGTCAGCCAAACACCAAAACAATGTATTTTCACGCAACATGTGAAAATGACTTTTCATACACCTCACCTCAAACGGGAAATTGTATAAAAAGTCATATTGATTCAAGTATTAATCCAAATATAAAAAAATACTTTTCGGAGATTATAAATGCAAAGCTTCAGGGAAAGCAAAAAAGGCTGATATGCTTTTTCAAATTCTTTTGTATGAGCTTTGCGATACAGATGAATACTCCGAAAACAGTAATACTTCACTGCATATTAAAAACATCATACATAATAACCCCGAAAAATTTTTCAGCAACTCAGAGCTTGCAAAATTGTGCAAGGTTTCGGTAAAAACAGCAGAAAATAAATTTAAAGCAAGCTTTGGCACAACAATTCATCAATATATTTTAAACTTTAAAATTGAAGAGGCTATATCATACTTCAATAAATTTGAAGATATGACTATAAAGGAAATATCTTACAATCTTGGCTTTTATGACGAATATCACTTCAGTAAGCAATTTAAAAAAATAATGAACGTGTCTCCTTTAAAGTATAAAAAACAGAGGATGTCCCAATAAACATAATCTATGAATATCGGGACATCCACATAAACTTTATTCTCCTATAACCATTTCCTTAAACAGCTTTATCTGCTTTTCGGTAGGCCTAAAATCCGTATGAGAGCAGCAAGGAACATCGGGATTTATACCTTCGTCCTTACGAAAGGGACTGAGGTAGTCATTCTCGTATTGTTTCAAACATTCTTCCTTTCTGAAATCCGGAATATCATACGGTTTTCCGCCCTCAAGCACGGAACGGTGTCCGAGTATCTCAACGGATGACATTACGGTTGCTGAATAAATATCAAACGGATGCTCGGGTTGTCTGCCTTCCTGAATACATTCTATAAACATTCTTGCAGTTATATAATCTCCACCGCCGTGACCACTGCTTTTTATAAGCTCTTCGTCCTTATCGTTCCACTCAGGATCATATAGTGAAGTAGCCTCTGCACCTTCCGGTTTTGACCATTCATTGTAGCGGAGCATTACTTTATTGCCCATACCACGAAGATTTTCTATCTGTCCCCCTGTTCCGCATACACGATACGAGTTATGATGACCGCCAAATGCCGCACAACCTGTTACTCAGAATACTGAACCGTCATCATTCTGAGTTGTAACAATTGCCGCACGATCACCGCAATAGTTTGATGTGGGAACATCTCCCTCAACAGGAGCGAATGCCGCATATGCTGTAACAGTTTTCGGGGTAGCACCGGTTGCGTGCATTATCGGACCTAAAGAATGAGTTATATAATAAGTTCTCGGAAGATAATTACGCCAATGTCCTAAAAAGTAGTTATAATCCTTCTTAAATTCTGTATCCATCGGATCTCCTGGATGGTTATATTCACCCTCTGCATAAAGAATTTTTCCAAGAGTTTTTGTGTCGCAAACTCTCTTGATTTCACGTTTAAAAATCATCTGCGGATAATTTTCCGCAAGCATATAAACCGAATTACTTTTTTCAAAGGCACGAATAAGCTCTACGCCCTCAGCCATCGTTCCGTTACTGATACATTCAGAAAATACGTGCAGACCTTTTTCAAAGCATTTAATCGCATAAGGGGCGTGTTCGTGAAAATAGTTTGCGAGGATAACCGCATCCATATCATGCTCTATAAATGATTCAAAGTCCTCATACCACGAAATATCAGTTCCAAATCTTCTTTCCGTCACTGCTCTTCTCTCGGAACGAAATTCACAAACAGCAACAATTTCACAGTTGAGAAGTAAAAAATTCTTTGCAAGGTCAAGCCCACGGACACCTGCACCAAAAACACCAATTTTCAATTTTTTCATTTTAAAACTTCCTTTCATAAATAATTTATATTTAATTTAATTTTAAACAGGAATAACAAACAACGAAAGCATACCCAAAAACGCAATTACTACAGATAATATCTCCTTTTTTGAAGGCTTTATTTCATCAAAAAAGCATATAGCGGTTGAAACAATCATTACTCCGCCTGTTACCATAGGGTACTGAACCGACGCATCAACGTGTAAAAGTGCAATAACAAGCAGGGCAGGGGTGAGATAAAAATTGATGGCTTGGGCTTTTGTTTTGAAGCAGGAAATTTTATAATTTGCTTTAAGGATGAAAATATATTTATAGATGCCGAAAAAGACTTAGAATATATGTACATAGATTTCAGCGGAACACGCTCCGAGGTGTTGTTCCACCGTTTTTTAATCAATACAAAAAACCGCATATTCAGTGGTTTTGACGGGTTAATTCCGTTCTGGCATGACAGTCTTTGCAGAGCCGGAAATATTAATCTTGACTTAGTTTCAGAAAGTGTTTTACTGTATACCTTTTCCCGTCTTGTTGTAAATGAAAATCCGCAAAAGAACCTCATTAACAAAATTCTCGAACTAACCGAAGAAAACTATACCTCATCGGAGCTTTCGGTTTCCTTTATCGCCGATGAGCTTTCCTATAATGCAAAGTACATTTCACACATATTTAAACAAAATATGGAAATAAGCTATACCGAATACTTAAAAAATCTTCGTATAAAATATGCGGTTTCACTCTTGGAGCATGGTATAGACTCCGTTAAAAATATAGCATTTTTATCGGGCTTTTCAGATCCGCTCTATTTTTCGACAGTATTTAAAAATACCGTCGGTGTATCTCCCAAGGAATATAAAAAGCGGTTTGAGTCAAAAACTTTATAAACATATAGGGGCTGTCGCATTAAACATTTGGGTGTATAAATATCCAAATATTTAATGCAACAGCCCCTTCTCAAAATGTATTCAGTTTTTAATTATGCCATAAGCTTTACAAGTACAGCCTTTTGTGCATGAAGGCGATTTTCAGCCTCGTCAAAAATCTCATTTGCGTGTTCTTCAAAGACTTCAGCCGTAATTTCCTCGCCTCTGTGTGCCGGCAGACAATGAAGCACCATCGCATCACTTGCGGCGAGCTTCATAATATCTGAATTTATCTGAAATCCGGCAAAAATTTTCTTTCTTTCATTAGCCTCTGCTTCCTGTCCCATTGACGCCCATACATCAGTCACAAGAACGTCCGCATCCTTTGCTGCCTCTTTGATATTATCTGTACATAAAAACTCTCCGTTTTCATCAGCCCACTTCATAAGCTCAGCGTCAGGCTTATGTGTTTCGGGGCAGGCAATTGCAACCTTCATCCCCATTTTAATACCGCCGACAATCAGTGAGTTAGCCATATTATTTCCGTCACCTATAAAGCAAAGCTTTAAGCCTTCAAGCCTTCCCTTATGCTCCTTTATCGTCATAAGATCAGCAAGCACCTGACACGGATGGCAATAATCTGTAAGACCGTTAATTACAGGGATAGAGCCGTATTTTGCGAGGTCCTCAACCTCTTTTTGTTCAAAGGTTCTTATCATAATGCCGTCTAAAAATCTCGAAAGAACCCTTGCAGTATCCTGTGTAGGCTCACCACGGCCTATCTGCAAATCGTTTGAGCTTAAAAACATCGGATTTCCGCCGAGGTCATACATACCAACCTCAAAGGAAACTCTTGTTCTTGTTGAAGATTTTTCAAAAATCATACCGAGGGATTTACCCTTTAAAAGCTCGTGTGGTATGCCGTTTTTCTTTTTATATTTAAGGTCTGCGGCAAGTTCTAAAACCTCGTTTATATCTTCCTTTGAAAAGTCCATAAGTTTTAATAAATGTTTCATTTTTCTATCTCTCCTTTTAAAATTTTAAGCCCCTTATCCAAATCCTCATAGCTTATGTTAAGCGGCGGCAGAAGTCTCACCTTTTCCTTTGCCGTCAAAACCATAAGACCGTTTTCAAGGCAGCTGGAAAGTATGTCTGCTGCATTTTTTTCCGTTTCAATTCCTATCATAAGTCCTTTGCCGCTTACAGATTTTACCCCTTTTATTTTAAGCAGCTCATTTTTTATATATTCGCCTTTTTTTGAAACCTCATCTAAAAAGCTGTCATCAAGGCGTTTTATAATACTAAGTGCCGCTGCACAGGATACGGGATTTCCGCCAAACGTTGAACCGTGGCTGCTTACACCGAGTACACCCGATGTCTTTTTTGAAAACAGAGTTGCACCTATCGGAAGTCCTCCTGCAAGACCTTTTGCGGTAGAGATAATATCAGGCACTATTCCATAGTGCATATAAGCAAAATATTTTCCCGTTCTTCCGTTTCCGGTCTGAACCTCGTCAACTATCAAAAGTATATCCTTTTCATCACAGATTCTGCGGCAAGCCTTAAGATATTCTTCGTCAAGACAGTTTACACCGCCCTCTCCCTGTACTACCTCAAGCATTATTGCACAGCATTTATTTTCAGATGTAAGCCTTTCTAACTCATCTATATCATTAGGCTGAGCATACAAAAAACCTTCCGTAAATGGTGTGAAGCTCTTATGAAAAACGTCCTGTCCTGTTGCAGAAAGCGTTGTAACCGTTCTTCCGTGAAAACTGTTTTTCATAGTTATAATAACATTTTTATCGGGATTTTTGTCTGTCCCGTACTTTCTTGCAGCTTTAATTGCACACTCATTTGCCTCTGCTCCCGAATTTGAGAAAAACACCTTATCCATTCCGGATTTTTCGCAGAGTGCCTTTGCAAGATATGAGCAAGGCTCTGTATAATAGTAATTCGATGTATGCTGAATTTTTTTAATCTGTTCTTCAATTGCCGCCTGCCACTCGCTGTCACAGGCACCGAATGTATTTACAGCAATACCGCTTCCGAAATCTATGTAGTCCTTTCCGTTTTCATCAAACAGATGCGAACCCTTTCCCTCTTTTATAACAACGTCAAGACGGTGATAAGTACCGGCAATATAGCTGTTATCTGTTTCTATAATATTCATCTTTGAACCTCCTAATAAATAAGCCGTCTGAGTTCCTCCGCAAGAAGCTTTGCTTCCTTCTCACCGGAGGTTGCAATAAAGATTGTATCGTCACCTGCGATAAGTCCGATAATATTAACAAGCCTCATAGTCTCAATTGCCATAGCACAGCCCTGAGCAGAGCCGGGGATTGTCTTTATGACAACAAGGTTACAGGCTTCTTCAACCGATACAGAGGCGTGTCTTAAAACCGCAGAGTATCTTCCCATTACCCCTGCATTACTCTCCTTTTCGGGGAGTGCATAGCAATACCTGTCCAGCTTATCTGCAATTTTGATAAGTCTTAATTCCTTTATATCCCTCGAAACCGTTGCCTGTGTAACGTCAAAGCCGTTTTCAATTAATGCTGCTGTAAGCTGTCCCTGTGTTTCAACCGGATTTTCGGAAATAAGTCTGACTATCAAATCCTGTCTTTCTTTTTTAGAATTTTTTCCGCCGTCTTTTGCGTTCATATGTTATCTCCATTCTCTTTTTTCACAAACATAGTACCAAGACCTTCGTCTGTAAAAAGCTCCATTATAATCGAATGAGGTACTCTTCCGTCAAGAATAAATACTTTTTGTACACCCTCAGACATTGCATCAATACAGCACTCTATTTTCGGTATCATTCCACCTGAGATTATCCCCTCTTCAACAAGCTTTGAAGCCTCGGAAGCATATACAAGAGGAATAAGCGTGCTTTCGTCATCCTTATCTCTTAAAAGTCCTTTTATATCCGTCATGGAAATAAGACATTCCGCTTTCATTTTTCCTGCAATCCTTGCGGCAGCAGTGTCCGCATTTATATTGTAAACATTCCCCTCTTTGTCGCACCCAATCGTAGATACCACAGGAATATACCCCTTTTCAAGCAAGTCCTCTATCGGAGTTGTGTCCACCTCTGTAATATTTCCGACAAAGCCAAGCTCTCTATCAAGCTGTACAGCCTCAATCATATGACCGTCCGCTCCGCAAAGTCCTATCGCTCTTCCGCCCTCATTCTGGATTAAATTCACAAGGCTTTTGTTTACCTTTCCGGCAAGCACCATCTGCACTATGTCCACCGTTTCCTTATCGGTAACTCTCAGACCGTTTACAAATTCGCTCTTTTTACCTACCTTGTTCAGCATATCCGAAATTTCCGGACCGCCGCCGTGAACAAGCACAAGTCGGATCGTAGCCATGTCGTTCTGTGAGCCAAGGAGTTGTTCCATGGAG
>JAZQLM010000011.1:0-2523 GCA_045542655.1 Clostridia bacterium
CTGTGCATAATGCTGTAGTAATTATTTTTTTCATAAAATCACTTACCTTTCCTTTTTTAAAATTTTCACCCTTCATTGTTAATACTTTTAAGTATGCTAAAAGGTTGCAAAAATTTTAAAAAAAATCTTATAACTTATAAAATACCTATTTGTTTAGCTATATCCATCATCTTTGTGTCGGATGCCGAAATTACATCCGCACACTCCTTAAGCCTTTTTTCAACAGCCTCAGGATTTGCAATATCCTTTTTATATCTAACCTGATGCTCAAGGCTTGCCCAGAAATCCATCGCCATCGTCCTTATCTGTACCTCAACCCTTACATATTTCTTTTCTGTTGAAAAAAACACCGGAATTTCCACTATCATATGATAGCTCCTGTATCCGTTAGCCTTCGGATTTTTGATATAGTCCTTAATTTCCAATACACGAACGTCATCCTGCTGTGCAAAAAGCTTGGCAACATAATAAATATCATCAATAAACGAGCATATAATCCTTACACCTGCAACATCATTTAAATTTTTCTCAAGTGATTCAAGAGAAATTTCGTGACCTCTCTTTTTCAGCTTATTGGCTATACTTTTTGCTGATTTAATTCTGGTTTTTATAGTTTCAATAGGATTTCTGTTATTTCTTACACTCATTTCCGCATTAAGTACCTGGAATTTTGTCGAAGCCTCTTTTATTGCACAGTGGTACATCATCATAAGCTCCTGAAATTCCTGTTCACGGTCAAATAAATGCTCACTGTCATCAGGAAGATTAACTGATGACACATAGGACTTATGCAGTTCCTTTTCCATAATAAATCATTCCTTAAATAATATTTTAAAGACGGATAATTTATAAAGACATTGCTGCAAGGTATGCTGTTGAAAATGCAATCTGAAGATTAAATCCTCCCGTGTAAGCATCAACATCAATTATTTCGCCACAAAAATAAAGTCCGTCTATTAGTTTTGATTCCATTGTTGAAGGGTTAATTTCCTTAACAGAAATCCCCCCCGATGTTATTATCGCCTGTTCAATCGGGCAATAATCTTCTATAGTTATTTTTAGCTTTTTTAGATTTGAAACAATTTTCTTTCTCTCTTCTTTAGTAATTAAATTTACTTTTTTAACTGCCTCAATATCGCATATATCAAGAAAAATTTCTATCATTTTAACGGGAAGCAGCTCTCTTAGGCAGTTATAAATACTTTTATTTATGTTTTTTTCAAAATCCCTTAAAAGACGTTGGTCGAGCTGTTTTTCATCAAGTGCCGGCTTTAAATCAACATATAAAGTATACTTTCCCTTATCCATAGGTCTTAAATGTGCAGAGGCACTTAATATAACCGGTCCTGTAATTCCAAAGTGTGCAAACATCATTTCACCAAAGTCTTCGTATACCTTTTTATTTTTCTCATTACAGACAGTTACAGCTATATTTTTAAGTGAAAGTCCCTGCAAGCTCTGAGGCCATGTTTCGACAGTTTTAAGCGGAACAAGAGAAGCTGTCGGTTCAACAACCGTATGTCCCATATCCTCAGCCCACCAGTAGCCATCACCGGTTGAGCCTGTATTCTGATACGAAAGGCCTCCCGTTGCAAGTATAAGCTTATCACAGGCGATAAAGCCACGTTTTGAAAGTACTGCCCCTTTAATCTTTCCATCAGAAACAGAAATTTCATCAACTGTATCATTAATGATTTTTACTCCGTTTTTTTTCATATATTTAATAAGTGCTTCCTGAATTTCAAAGCTTTTGTCACTTACAGGAAAAACCCTTTTACCTCTTTCAACCTTAAGCTTAACTCCGAGATTTTCAAAAAACTTCATTGTGTCGAAATTTGTAAAGGTATAGAATGCACTGTATAAAAACGAAGAATTTTTGGTAACATTCTCAATCAGTTCTTCAACAGATTCACAGGCATTTGTAAGATTACATCTGCCCTTGCCTGTTATAAGAAGCTTTTTTCCGAGGATTTTATTTTTTTCGACAAGCACCACATCAAAGCCACGTTCTGCCGCAACCGCCGCCGCCATCATTCCGGAAGCACCGCCGCCAACGACCAAAACCTTTTCCATTTAACACACACCTATCTGATTATTTTGCAAAAAGTGGGTGTAGCAAAATGCACCGACCACGCAAAGCATAGAAAAGGCTCAATACAGCCATTTTAAGAGAATGTAAGGCTAAAATGAGACTAAAATCAAGGTGGAAATTCGTTACACAACGAATTTCTGTTATAAATGCTTTGCGTTTCAGACAAACTTCACCTCTCGCAGTACCCTCGTACAGCTTCGGGATTCAGTTTGTCTAATCTGCACTATTTTGCGTCCACCCCAAAGGAGCTGCCGCATTTGCGGCAGCTCCTATTAGATTAGTTTACATAATGAATTTTTTCTTTCATATCGACCATATCAGAATCTACTTTATATTTTGCCGCACGTCTTTTTTCAAAGAACTTAACTGCAACCTGTTCAAAAAGTGCATATGAAAGTACATCTTCATCCTGCTCAATGTACTGAGCAGCT
>JAZQLM010000012.1:0-2987 GCA_045542655.1 Clostridia bacterium
AACAGGGATACGCTAAGTGCAATATTTGTATAGTTTCTGAAAATTCGATAATAACTGAAGATTTGGGAATTGCAAATAAACTAAGCTTATATGAAGATATTAATGTATGTTATATAAAATCAGGTTCGGTTAATTTAGAAAGCTTTGAATATGGTTTTATTGGCGGTGCAAGCGGTTTGCTCGATAAAAATACTCTTGGTTTTTACGGCAAGCTTTCCAAACACGTTGAATTTGAAAAAATCAGTGAGTTTTTATCTCATAATAATGTTAAACACATAGAACTCGGGGATGGAGGATTAAGCGATTATGGGAGCATAATCAAATTTTAGCTTGTTATTTTCAGATCCCCAATTGCACAAAATAAAAATTTTGTGCAATTGGGGTAGGAGAATTTATAAAATATATTAATTTGTGAGGTGTATTTGTTTGAAAGACATATTTGCTACGGCTCCGGAGCCGCTTCTGTCATTTCTCATATACATTGAGAATATTCAGGGAAAATCCAAACATACTGCAAATGAATATTATTATGACATAAGAACTTTTTATAAGTTCCTGAAAATTCATTTCAGATTGCTAAATGACTATTTAGATTTTGATGATATTCCTATTGATGGAATTTCAGTTGACATTTTAAAAAAAGTTGACTTAAATCTAATTTATGAGTATATTTATTTTTTAAATACAGACAGAAAAAATTCTGCGTCATCAAGGGCAAGAAAAATTTCTTCGTTAAGATCATTTTATAAATATTTGTGTACTAAGGCACATTTAATTGAACATAATCCTACAATTGATCTTGATACAGTAAAAATCGGCAAACGCCTTCCTCGTTATCTGACTCTTGAGGACAGCTTGTGTCTTCTTGAAGCAATTGACGGCGAATATGCTGAACGTGATTATTGTATTATAACCTTTTTCTTAAACTGTGGTCTTAGATTGAACGAATTGGTAAATATTAACATTTCAGACATTAGAGATGGAAAATTGACAGTAATTGGTAAAGGCAACAAGGAACGCACAATTTATCTGAATACTGCGTGCACTAAGGCTTTAGAGAACTATATGATGATAAGAAATTCAATATCCCCTGCAAGGCTTGAGGATAGAAATGCTTTGTTTATTTCAAGGTTAAACAGGAGAATTTCAAGAAGAATGGTTCAGACTATTGTTCAGAAATACATAAAGCAAATCGGTCTTGATGCACACAAATATACAACACATAAATTAAGACACACAGCAGCAACACTTATGTATCAGTCAGGTGTTGATATTCGGGCATTACAGGAGATTTTAGGGCACGAACAGCTTTCAACAACTGAAATATATACACATATTAATAATGACCAGTTAAAGGCTGCTGTTGACGCAAATCCATTATCACAGATATATGATGATAAAAAATAGTAAAGAAAAAATGTACAGCTTTAAATTCTGTACATTTTTTCTTTACTTAAATGAATAATCTGAATAATAAGCTTAAGAGCTGTTGAAACGACGATTACACCAAACGCAAGCGATGCAGCTAAAATTAGTGTTTTCAGACCATGCTTTGAAAACATATCCCACTCTCCCGTGAAGGCATATCTCATTGTGTAATAGAGAGCACCTCCGGGAATAAGCGGAACTACCGAGCAAATCAGTAAAATTGTTGCCGGAGATTTTTTAATTCTGGCAAAGGCTTCCGCATATAGTGTTGTAATTACAGCGGCAACGAAATAACTCATTGCATCATTATTTATTAAAAAATTTACCAAAAGATATACACCCCACGACAGAAAGCCTCCTAACGAGGAGATAAGAACATTTGCCCTTTTGATATTAAAAACAATAGCAAATCCGAGTGAACCGAGAAATGCTGTTATAAGCTGAATTAAATACTCCATATAATACCTCCGCTAACATAAAATGCAAGAAAGTATCCGCCTGCAATTGCAAGGGCAATAAGACAAGCCTCAAAAAATCTTAAGAATCCTGTTATAATATCACCATTCATAACATCCCGTATTGAATTAGTGAGGGCAATTCCGGGAATTAGCGGCATAATGTTACCGATTATTATTTTATCGGCATCACACCCCCATAAAACAGCTGATAAATGTGCAAAAAAGGTTGCAGAAAACGAACACAAAATATTAGAAATAAGCATATTCAGCCCCGTTTTTTCGCTCAAATACTTCAATATACTTAGGAAAGCACCTATTATAGCAGAAAATATGCTGTCATATAGTCTGCCGCCGAAAAAAATGGTAAATGTACCGCTTATCAGGGCAAAGGCTGCTGTATTTTTTAATAAGCTATAACCCTTTAAATTATTTATTTTTTCTATCTCATATGTAATTTTATCTATTTCAGGTTTTTCAGAACAAATTCTCCGTGATAAATCATTATAAGCATCGAGCTTACTGAAATCTGTTTTGTTTTGTTTAATTCTCTTGGATTGAGTATAAATCTCTTCATTGCCAAAACGTACCGTTACAATTATCAGTGAAGTAATCGTATGAACGTTTATTTCTGTCGCCGAATAGCATTTTAAAATTCTTGTCACAGTATCTTCAACTCTTGAAACCTCGGCACCGCTTATCAGCATTTGTTCACCGATACATAGGGCCATAGATAAAATTTTTTCATTACTGTTCATATATATCTCCGTCTATATTTTTTATATTAAGTATATTATCACACATATCGACAATTTTTCCATCTCTTAGGTAAAATCTTGGCACTCTTTTTCCCACGGCACAGGTAATTTCATAGTTAATGGTTTCGCATCTTTTTGCAATTTCGTCGGCGGATATACATTCATCACCGGATATACCAGTTAAAACTACTGTATCCCCCTCCTTCACATTTTCTATATCGCTTGCATCCACCATTGTCTGGTCCATACAAATCCGTCCTATAATTCTAGCACGTTTTCCATTTATCAGAACGTAACCGCATTTTGAATTAGAGCGGAAAAATCCGTCTGCATATCCGACAGGTAT
>JAZQLM010000013.1:0-2728 GCA_045542655.1 Clostridia bacterium
TTATTATGGTTTTCCGTTTACCAATTTCGACATTCTTAATACCAAAGCCTTTGGGCGGTGGTCAGTATGTTCTTTTAGGAAATCTTATTGAAAGCCAGTTTATTTCGGTCGGCGACTGGAATTTCGGAAGTGCTATTTCAATGGTGCTTGCGGTTATAATACTTTTTGCAATCAGAATGACAAAAAAGATTGACAAGGACGAAAAAGAGAAATAAAAACAAATAAACAGAATTAAAAAAGGGGGTAAACAGTTGAAAAAAAGACTCAGCAATCTGCCTTCGGCGATTTACATATTTTTGTGTTTTGCTTTTTTCTACCTTCCGATACTTATAACGGTGATTTTTTCTTTTAACTCATCAAAGTCACTCACACACTTCACCGGATTTTCCTTTAAATGGTACAAAGAGCTTTTACACGATTCAAATATAATGTCGGCAGTAAGTGTAAGTGTTACGATTGCCATACTGTCAACAATAATTTCCACAATACTTGGGACTATTACCGCCATCGGACTTTCAAAAAGCCGAAAAATCCTGCGTGAGCTTGTTTTAAGTGTAAACGACATTCCGGTAATGAACCCTGATATTGTAACTGCAATAGGGCTTATGATATTTTTCTCTGCCCTTAAAATAGAAAAAGGCTATCTTACAATGCTTCTTGCACATATAACCTTTTCTACGCCTTATGTTATAACAAGTGTCTATCCAAAAATTCGTGAGCTTGATCCAAACCTTGCAAATGCGGCAATGGACCTTGGAGCAACACCTTTTACAGCTCTTACCAAGGTTATTCTTCCAATGCTGAAGCCGGGGATATATGCAGGTATTCTTCTCGCCTTTACAATGAGCTTTGACGATTTTGTTATATCGTACTTTGTAAGCGGAAACGGTGTTATGAACATATCGATTATTGTGTATAATATGACAAAAAGAACCAATCCCACCATAAACGCACTTTCATCAATTGTTATACTTGTAATTTTCACAACACTTCTTGTTTTAAATCTTGTACCTAAGTTTAAGAAGAAAAAAGAAGTACATCACAAATCATTTTAAGAAAGGATTTTTGCTATGAAAAATTTTACATTCAAGAAAGTTTTACCTATTGTATTATCATTGATTTTTGTATTCTGCCTTTCTTCCTGCGGCGAAAAGAAAACTGTTTTAAAGGTTTATAACGCAGGCGAATATATCGACACAAGTCTCATAACAGCTTTTGAAAAAGCAGAGGGCTGTGATGTTGTCTACGAAACCTTTGATTCAAACGAATCAATGTATACAAAGGTTTCAAGCGGTGAGCTTTATGATGTTATCATACCTTCGGATTATATGATTGAAAGGCTGATAAAAGAGGATAAGCTTTCTCCAATCGACAAAAATCTTATCACAAACTTCTCAGGCATAAAAAAGGAGCTTTTAAATCAGCACTATGATCCCGACAACACGTATTCGGTACCTTACTTCTGGGGAACGGTAGGTATTCTCTACAACAAGGAAAAAGTTGACAAATCCGACCTTGATGAGCAGGGCTGGGGAATACTTAAGAACCCTAAATACAAGGACTGCCTTTATATGTATGACAGCGAAAGGGATGCTTTTATGATAGCTCTGAAAAATCTCGGCTTTTCTTTAAACACCGAGGACAAAGCGGAATTTGATAAGGCATACGAATGGCTTGTTGAACAGAACCAGATAATGAATCCGATTTACGTTGGTGACGACGTTATTGATAATATGATTTCAGGAAATAAAGACATAGCAATAGTTTATTCTGGTGATGCCGCTTATATAATGAGCGAAAACGAAAACCTCGGATATTATGAACCAAACGAGGGTACAAATTTCTGGGTTGACGGTATGGTTATCACAAAAACATCAGAGCAAAAAGAGCTTGCACATAAATTCATTAACTTTATGATTAATCCTGAAAACGCAAAAGCAAACACCGAAGAGGTTGGCTACAGCTCCTCTGTTGAGTCTGTTTTTGAGGAAATGAAGGACACCATCTACAAGGATATTAGTGCGTACGTCCCGAGAACAGGCTATGATAAGGACGAAAGCTTCTTCTACCAGACACCCGAGGTAAAGAAATACAGTGCCGAGCTTTGGACAAAGGTAAAATCCCAGTAATTTTTTGATAAAGACAAGCATATATTTTAATAAGACTAAAAGCACCGAACATATCCAAGCGGTGCTTTTTAATTAATATTTTTAACGGACAGAGGTGAAAATAATGTTTAATAAATTCAAGCTTTTCACAGTTTTAATTTTTCTTGCATGCTTCTTTGCATCAAACACTATAACCAAAGTACCTGCTATACTCCCCGAAGACGGCTTTGCAAAGGAGGATGAGTCCATAAAGGGGGTATGGGTTGCAACAGTTTTTAATCTTGATTTTCCAAAAACGCCAACCACAAATTCAAGCGACTTAAAATCAGAGCTTGACAAGATTGTAAAAGATGCCTATGATATGGGTTTTAATACTATATTTTTTCAGGTACGCCCCTCCTCCGATGCACTCTATAAATCTGAGATTTTCCCGTGGTCAAGGCATTTAACAGGGACAGAGGGAACACCTCCTGATAACGGCTTTGATCCGCTTGAATACATCACCGAGTGCTGTCACAAAAGCGGCATTAAAATTCACGCATGGATAAATCCTTACAGAGTAACCGCAAGTGCCGCAGAAAAAGACAGTCTCAGCCAATTTTCCATTGCAAAGAAATATC
>JAZQLM010000014.1:0-5691 GCA_045542655.1 Clostridia bacterium
ATCCCAGTCCTTACCGC
This sequence comes from Clostridia bacterium, assembly GCA_045542655.1. Taxonomy (GTDB): domain Bacteria; phylum Bacillota; class Clostridia; order Monoglobales; family Monoglobaceae; genus RGIG8709. The sequence goes on from JAZQLM010000014.1 coordinate 18, forward strand.
TTCCTAAGTGGTCGGCAAGGGACTGATTTTTATATGCTGTTGCAATACCTACATTTGCTATACCGGAGTTTACCATATTGGAAAGTACAAAATCTATAATTCTGTATCTTCCGCCCACCGGAACAGCTGCAAGCGAACGCTTATTTGTAAGCTCGCCGAGATTTGCTTCAGGATTTTCCGAAAAAATAAATCCCAATGTATTATTTTTCATATCTAAAATTCCTCTTTTCTTCTAATTAATGAAGTTTTCCGTTAATACGATTTTATGCTGTTTCCGTTTCCGTCTTGTATGCCGGTAAATCCATACTGCTCATAACATTATGGGTAACCATCGCACAGCGTGCAATTTTCATATCCTTATCAATTACCACATCAGGACCGATAAGTGTAATATCGTCCGAGCAGATTTTTTCGTTATAGAAATCCGTAACAGCCGTTTTTGAATCAGAGCCTATAACTGCATTTTCGGAAATAAAGGAATTTGTTCCCACTATTGCCTTGTCTATTACTGCACCTTTTTCTATCTTAGCACACGGGAAGATGACCGAATCTTTAACGACTGCACCCTCACCGATTGTAACACCCTCAAATATAACCGAATGCTCCACTTTTCCGTAAATTTCACAGCCTTCTGTAATGTAGCTGTTTTTCACCTCTGCCTCAGTTGCTAAAAAGTGGGGCGGTTTTGCCGGATTTCTTGAGAAAATCTTCCATTCGCTGTCATAAAGCTTAAAAGCAGGGTTTTCATCAAGAAGCTCCATATTAGCTTCCCAGAGGCTCTGGATTGTACCTACGTCCTTCCAGTATCCGTCAAATCTGTATGCCAGCATATTAAGTCCGTCCTTAAGCATTTCAGGAATTATGTTTTTACCGAAATCATTGTCCGATGCCGGATTGTTTTCGTCTGCAATAAGATATTTTTTAAGCGGTTCCCAGCTGAAAATGTACACACCCATTGAAGCAAGGTTGCTTTTCGGATTTTTGGGTTTTTCTTCAAACTCGGTTATTCTCATATCCTCATCAGTATTCATAATACCAAAGCGTGAGGCTTCCTCCCACGGAACCTCAATAACGGCAATTGTAACATCCGCACCCTTCTTTTTGTGAGCCGAAAGCATTGCGGCATAATCCATCTTATAAATATGGTCTCCCGATAAAATCGCAACATACTGCGGATTAAACTGACTTATAAATCCGATATTCTGGTAAATGGCATTTGCCGTACCCTTGTACCATTCACCCTTTTCGGCAGACATATACGGCGGAAGCACATAAACACCGCCGTCCTTTCTGTCAAGGTCCCACGGCTGTCCGTTTCCTATATAAGTATTAAGCTCAAGGGGTTGATACTGGGTAAGAACACCAACCGTATCTATACCTGAGTGCGAACAGTTACTCAAAGGGAAATCAATTATCTTATACTTCCCTCCGAACGGAACTGCAGGCTTTGCAACATTTTTGGTAAGAATACCAAGTCTGCTTCCCTGCCCTCCGGCAAGTATCATCGCTACACATTCTTTTGCTTTCATTTTATAACCCTCCAATTATTAACAGTCAGCTTTTTATACTTTCTGCCTTCTTTTCGGGGCTTTCAAAATATACATTCCCGAAAGCTCCGGTAAATCTACATATATGGCGTACTTATACGGTTTGTTCTTCACGCTCTTCGCCCTGTAGATTTTATTTTTTGTGCCACTGCCTCCGTATGCCTCATTTTCAGTATCAAGCATAACCTCGTATTCTCCTGATGATTTCACACCTATTTCGTATTCACTGTGGTCCTTTGCCGCAAAGTTGAATACACATATTGTTTTTTCACGTCCGCTTCTGCTTGTTCTCCTGAATGAAACAACACTGTTTTCGCTGTCCTTTTCGTTTATCCATTCAAATCCGCTCCAGTCGCTGTCATTTTCGTGGAGCGACTTATGAGATTTGTAATAAACATTAAGGTCCTTTGTGAAATTAAGAACTCCCCTGTGTGACTCGTAGCCGAGAAGAACCCAGTCAAGCCCTTCCGCAAAACGCCATTCCACAAACTGACCAAATTCACCGCCCATAAAAAGAAGCTTCTTCCCCGGATGGGCGTACATATATAAATACAAAAGCTTTAATGATTTAAACTTTTGTTCATATGTGCCGTACATTTTATCTATAAGCGACTTTTTGCCGTGTACCACCTCGTCGTGCGAAAGGGGCAGTATATAGTTCTCGCTGTAGGCATACATCATTGAAAATGTAAGCATATTATGATTTGAACCACGGAAATACGGATCCATTCCCATAAACGTAAGAATATCGTTCATCCAGCCCATATTCCACTTGAAATTAAATCCGAGACCTCCTTCGTGAACCGGCTTTGTAACACTTGGCCACGCAGTCGATTCCTCCGCAATCATCAAAACGCCCGGAATACGTTCAAATACAGCTATATTGAGCTTTTTCAGAAACTCAATAGCATCTAAGTTTTCCTTTCCGCCATACTTATTTGCAACCCACTCTCCGTCACGGCGGTTATAGTCAAGATATAGCATACTCGAAACCGCATCAACTCTGAGACCGTCAAAATGGAACTCATCGAGCCAGTAAACTGCATTCGATATAAGAAATGAGTGAATTTCTGTTTTCTGCCAGTTAAAAACCAGTGTTCCCCATTCCTTATGTTCTCCGAGTCTTGAGTCGGGATGTTCAAAAAGCGGCGTTCCGTCAAAACGTGCAAGACCATGTGCATCCTTTGGGAAATGTGCAGGAACCCAGTCCATAATAACGCCTATTCCCTTACGATGGCACTCATTTATGAAATATTTTAAATCCTCCGGCTTGCCGTAGCGGGAATTTGCTGAATAATACCCCGTTACCTGATAACCCCACGAGCCGTCAAACGGGTATTCACAGATGGGAAGCAGTTCAATATGGGTATACCCCTGCTCCTTCACATAAGGAATAAGCTCCTTTGCCATTTCACGATAAGTATAAAATGCTCCGTCCTCGTGCTGCTTCCACGATGCAAAGTGCATTTCGTAAATATTCAACGCCCTGTTATACACAGGCTTTTCAGCCCTGTCCGACATCCATTTTCTGTCCGACCACTCATAGGTCAAATCCGCCGTAACGGAAGCGGTATCAGGTCTTACCTCACTTGAAAAAGCAAAGGGATCTGCCTTATATAAGGTTTCGCCGTTTTTCGTTTTTATGCAGAATTTATATCTTTCTCCGCTTTTAACACCTGAAATAAACCTGTACCATATACCAAAATCGCTGCACAGCTCCATTGTGTCGGCATTTTCGTCCCACGAATTAAAATCGCCCGTAACCGAAACACAGGAAGCATTCGGTGCCCAAACCGAAAAAAGGTAACCGTCTGCCTCTTTAGTATTAATTTTATGTGCACCGAGAATATTATAGCACTGATAATTTGTGCCATTATTGAAAAGATACATTAAATCTTTTGAAATTGCTGTTTCTCTACACTTTGTCATATGATTCATTCTGTTCCTCCGTAGTCAGTTTTTTCAAATTGTCGATTTTAGATAAAATATGTTGAAAAATTGAATTAAAATAGTATATTTTCTACATATCTATTCTAACATATATTTCCAATGATGTCTATTTAAAATTTACACAAATTTCCTGTGATTATTTTGTTTATTAATCAGCAACAGACAAACGGACGCACACATTAAAATATTGTATATTATTTTATTTATAAAGAGGACAAATTATTCCTGTTTATATTTTTTTATTAAAATATCCGCAGAATACGGCGGCATTGTAAGAAGCACCGAGCCTTTTAGCTTATACTGTCTTTTTGATGCAAGGGATGTATACTCGCCTGAAAGCAGGGTATTTTCCACAAGCACGTTTTTTTCCTCAGGAGCTCTGTTTACGATACATACCGCCTGAGCATTTTTCGCCTTTCTTCCGAGTGAATCCTTTTGCTTCTTTATTTCACGTTTATAAACAATCACATCATTTTGTGCATAGATTACCGAAAAATCACCGGTTCTAAGTACTCTGTTTTCATTTCTCATCGCAATAAGACGCCTGTAATACGCAAGAAGTTCCGGATCGATACATCTCCATGTAAAGGGCATACGGTTAAAGGGATCGGAAAGTCCCTGCATACCTATTTCATCGCCGTAATATATACAGGGAACACCCACAAAGGTCATCTGCATAAACGCAATCAGCTTTAAGCGTCTTATCGCCATAGTTTCTTCAAAGCAGCTAAGCTTAAAGCTTTGTCTTTCTTCAAAAGTCAGATTTTCAGGGATATACGGCTCGCCAAGTACAGTTTTTATCCTCATTGTATCATGGGTAGAAACCAAATTCATAAGCGAATATAAAACGCAGGGCGGATAATTCTCAATTATGCTCATTATTCCCCTTTTAAAGTCCCCGCAATCAATTTTTCCGAGAATAAAGACTATAAACAAATCCTTGAAGGGATAATTCATTACGCTGTCAAGCTCGTCTCCAAGGAGATATTCTCTTTGCTCGCTGTAGCTTATCTTATTCGATGCGTCCTCCCATACCTCGCCTATTATAACGGCGTCCTCTTTTTCAGACTTTGCCTCACTTCGCAAAATCTTAAGAAATTCGTCCGGAAGCTCATCTGCAACATCAAGTCTCCATCCACTTGCACCAAGTCTGAGCCATTTTTTTATTACCGAATTTTCGTCCCTTAAAATATAATCAATATACGATGGGTTCATTTCGTTTACATTAGGAAGATTAGAGCATCCCCACCAGCTGTCATATTCTCCGTTTTCAGATATTCCGTACCACTGTCTGTAGGGAGAATTTTCATTACCGAACGCACCGCCTGTACCGTATCTTGAATATTTATCAAAATAAACGCTGTCACTACCCGTATGTGAGAAAACTCCGTCTAAAATTATCCGTATGCCAAGTTTTTTCGCTTCACTGCAAAGCTCGGAAAAATCCTCTTCTGTACCAAGCATAGAGTCAATTTTTTTATAGTCCCCCGTGTCATAACGGTGATTTGAATACGCCTCAAAAATCGGATTTAAGTATATGACGCTTATCCCAAGCTCTGAAAGATACGAAAGCTTTTCCTGTATTCCTTTAAGGCTTCCGCCGAAGAAGTCACAGCAGGCAGGTCCGTTTTCAAAGGGGTGTCTTAAATTCACCAGAGGTTCATACCAGTCAGAATGAATATAATATTCCTCACGTTTTTTATGCTCCGGCTGCTTATCCTTATAAAACCGGTCCGGAAAAATCTGATACATTACCGAATCACAAAACCACTCCGGTGTTTTAAATTTTTTATCATAAACCGTAATCTGATATGAGCATTCAGTCGGAAAGCCCATAAGCTCACCTTCACCGCCAAGCTTTTTATTATTTGAGTAATAGAGCTTTTCATTTTCGGTTTTTATAATAAAATAATACCAGAAAAGCGACGGCACCTCAGGAGTCTTTACCGTTACTTCATAGAAAATTCCATCTCCTGCTCCAATTTTAATTTTATCCGAAGCAAGTCTTGTCATAGAGAAAATACTCTCTTTATTTTCACCAGACGCTAAATCCTTTCCCCAGCAGCGAAGAAGAACCCCCTTTGGCTCACAGTTTTCAATTTTTATTCTGATACGCACAGAAGTTCCTGTCTTTACCGCTCCGAACGGGTATCTGTATTCCTCAAGCTGTGAATTAT
>JAZQLM010000015.1:0-1713 GCA_045542655.1 Clostridia bacterium
CATTATAACCGGAACATCCGAAAATCTGCGGATTTCCTTCAACACCTCCCAGCCATCGAGCTTAGGCATCATAACATCCAGTATAACAAGTGAAAAATCTTTTTCACAAAAAAACTTTTCAAGTGCCTCTTCCCCGTTTTCTGCCTCTTTTACAACATAGCCTTTCATTTCAAGGAAGTCAGCAATAATTTTTCTGAGCCTTGACTCGTCATCAACCACAAGAATTTTAACCATACTCACCACTCCGTTCATATCCATCATTTTAGCACAGAATTATGTATATTCTGTGTACAGCAGGCTTTAAAAAAGGTGTCAAAAAAGCCAAGCTTTCCTGACACCCTCTGAATTATTCTTCTGTTGTCTCTACAGTTTCTTCTGCTCCGGGAATCGGAGTAGGCTTTTTGTTTTCCTCAGCCTGTCTTAAGAAACGGCTTACCGCACTGCGGTCAACAGTAATATATGACTTGTTTGTTCCTGCACCGGTTTCAAGAATAAATAAATCATCTTTTATTCTGAATATTTTTCCGTGAATACCACCGATTGTAGCAACCTCATCGCCAACCTTAAGAGCTGCGAGCATATTCTTTAATTCTTTTTCCTTTTTCTTCTGCGGTCTGATTAAGATAAACCAGAACACCACAAACATAAGAATAAGCGGAAGAAAGCTCGCAAGTAATCCTGCAGGTCCTGCTGCCTGTGCTGCTGCGTCAGCAGTCTGAGCCGCCGGTTCTGCAAATACAGTTAAAGTATTAAACATTTTTTACCTCCGTAAATTTATTTATAATTTTATATTATTGCTATTTTAACATTTTTTTCTAATAAATGCAATAGTTTTTCTGCATTTCTATTTATTATTTTCAAATTTTTCATATTCTTTAATAAAAAGGTCTGTATGCTTTGAAAGTGCAAGCTCAGGTTCAATCTCAAGCTTATTCGCCGCCGAAACCAATTCAAACAGCATTTTCCCAATATATTTTTCTGCTGTATCTTTATCATTTACTGTTTCAAGTATTTTAAGCATTCCCGACACACTATCAGCCGTTGCAGAGGGGCTTGGAAAAATATATCCGTTTTTCCCCGCCTTTTTCTGCACCTTTTCTGCACGCATTAAAGCAGGTAAAAACTTTGATACACCGCTAAGCTCTTTGGCAATTGTATCCTGTCCTCTGTCGTCACGTTTGATTTTATTCCACTTTTCCAGAACTTCCTCTGCTGTTTCAGCAGTATCCCCTGCAAAAACGTGAGGATGTCGGTGTATAAGCTTTTCACAAACCTTGTTTATACAGTCATCCATCGAATACTCACCTTTTTCCCTGCCCATCTGAGCGTGAAAAACCACCTGCAAAAGAAGGTCACCGCTCTCATCTGCAATTTTATCCGCATCTCCGCTGTCAATTGCTTCAACAAGCTCATAGCCTTCTTCGATTATATTGTGCTTTATGCTCTGATGTGTCTGCTGCATATCCCACGGACAACCGCCCGGCATACGAAGCTTTTCCACAATATTAATTAAATCCTCATAAGTATATTTCTTTTCCATTGTAATCTCCTCACTTAAGCCACTATCTCATCAGTCTTGCCTTTTTCAGCAAAGATGCAACCTTTTTGCCCTTTGGCATATTAAGAATATCGTCTTCCTTTACCGCACCGAAAACGAATATTAAAATCACATATAAAACTCCTGCACCCGAAATCGCCGCAAGGGTTGATATA
>JAZQLM010000016.1:0-9507 GCA_045542655.1 Clostridia bacterium
GATGAAATAGGAATTTCTCAGGCACAGGTTTCACGTCTTGAAAAAAATGCTCTGTCCCACCTCAGAAAATATCTGTAATTTATGTAAAAGCAGGGGACGGTGTCTACATCGTCCCGAATTGCGGGCGGATGTAGGCATCCGCCCCTACAAATCGCAGTATTAATGGGTTATCACCATTACATAAAGTTGTTCATTGCCTTATTGATTGAATGGTTAATATTTCTGTTCATTTTTTTCATCATTCTGCTTGCCTTACAGCAGTTGCGGTACATATCCTTTTTATCCATAGGATTAATAACCATTGAAACCGCAACGCCTACCGCTGCACCTATAATAACTCCTGCCGAAAAATTGTGCATACCAATTGACCTCCTGTAATTTTTTAATCTGATAAAGCATCAATAAAAAAGCCGGCTTCATCGGGAGAATACAGTCTTTTTTTGATAAAAAACGAGCCTACAGTCACAAAATCGGTTATTTCACCAAACTCGGCATCAAAATATACATCAAGGAGTCTTGATACCTTTCCTTCGGGAAACATCTTCTTTTTCTTGATTTTGCCAAAGCTCTTCAGCTCATCATAGTGAGGCTTTAAAGCTACAGGCTTTGTCCCCTCCTTCAAAACCGCTTTGTCAAGAATACATTCAAAGGCATCAAAATCCACCGTATACAAAATAGGTATAATGCTCACCGTAGAGAGAACCGCAAGCCTTACCGCCATCCCGTCATCGGTAAAAATAAAATCCCTGAATTTTGCCCATGGTCTGTCCGCATTCTTCTCATAGACATCCTTATTAATCAGCTTTTTCATACTCCCCGTCAAAACGCCGCCTCCTTTTTTGATTTTTTATTTCCCACGACTATATTGTCCGTAATTTTTAAGGAATAATAATATGTAATTTTTTCAATTTATATTTTTAGAGGTTCTCTTTATATAATTTTGCCGATACTGAGTAAAATAATTGAATAAATTTGAAGAATTTTATGATTTTTCCTTTTATAATTAAAAAATTCTTGACGTAAAACGTTTTTTGTTGTATTATGTAATAATGAAATAGTTGTAAGTACATAACGAATTTTAACTTTCGGGAGGTTTTTTTGATGGCTTTGATTAAACCGTTCTGCGGTCTCAGATACAACAGCGGGAAAATATCCGATTTAGCCTCAGTAACAGCACCTCCAAACGATAGAATTTCTGATGAATTTTACCGTCAACTGTGTGCAAAAAGTGAATATAATATAACTAAAGTAGGTTTTTGCGAAAGAGAGAATGAAAGTCTTAGTGATGCTCAATTTGAGGAAAGCAGCAGACTTCTTAGCGAATGGATTGAAAACGACATTCTTTTAAAGGAAGAAAGCCCCTCTCTTTACATTTACGAACAGAAATTCAGAATGAAAAACAATCTTCAATCCTTAAAAGGTCTTATATCCCTTGTCAGGCTTGAGGACTACGATAAAAAGATTATTCTCCCTCATCAGAAAACCTCTGAAAAAGGGCGGACACATCAGTATAAGCTGGTAAGCTCCACAAAAGCCAATATCAGCCCTATATTTTCACTGTACAATGATTCAGACATTTCCATTTCTTCTATCATTGTCGCAAATTCAGCAAGAGAACCCGATGTCACCTTTGTGACAGAAGACGGCATCACGGAAAACATCTGGATAGTCAGTGAACCCGAAGTCATTAATCAGCTTATTGAAAGGTTTAATGACAAACAGCTCTTCATCGCCGACGGACATCACCGTTATGAAACTTATCTTAGCTATCGTGACGAAATGCGAAAAAATAGCGGACTTAATCCCGACGCACCGTATGAATACACTATGATGACTCTTATGCCGATGTACAGCAGCGGTCTTTTCGTTCTTCCGACTCACCGCCTTGTGAAAGGCATTGAGAACTTTGACGAAAATATTATTATAACAATGCTTACCGAGGATTTCAAAGTATCAAGGATATACTTTACGTCGGACGATTACGACAAGGTTATAATTGATAAAATTTCGGACGTTATCTACGAAAAATATTTTGGTCTTTACACAGGCAAGGATTACTATTATCTGTTAAAGCCTAACACAATGTCCTCGGACAATATTTCAAAAACCGACTCAGATGATGTCCTTGACGGACTTGAAGCTACTCTTCTTAATACAACAATACTTGAGAAGTATTTAGGTCTTTCGAGGGAAGAACTTGAAAATCCGCATTTTATGACCTATACAAGAAGTGCCAAGGAAGCAATTCATAAGGTTCAGGTAGGCGATTTTCAATGTGCGTTTTTCCTTAACTCGACAAGAGTTGACGAAATGAGACGTGTTGCCGAGGCAGGTGGGGTTATGCCTCTTAAATCTACATTTTTCTGGCCTAAAACCTTAACAGGTCTTGTTATATATAAGTTTGATTGAATTAATCATCATAAATGTAAATACGAAACAGAACTGAAAGGAATGTTTAACATATGAAAATTGCAGTAATGGGTTTCGGCGTTGTCGGCTCCGGCGTTGGCGAAATCGTAAGTGAAAATCAGTCGGTTTTTATGGAAAAAATCGGCGAAAACATTGAAATAAAGCACATACTTGACCTTCGTGATTTTCCCGACAGCGAGTACAAGTGCTTTACAAAAAACTTTGACGACATCTTAAACGACAGCGAGGTTGAGGCCGTTGTAGAGGTTATGGGCGGAACAAACCCTGCTTATGAATTTACAAAGAAGCTTCTGCTTGCAGGAAAGCACGTTGTTACCTCCAATAAAGAATTGGTTGCAAAGCACGGAACAGAGCTTCTTGCAATTGCAAAGGAAAATAATATAAACTATATGTTTGAAGCAAGTGTAGGCGGCGGTATTCCGATAATCAGACCGCTCTATTCCTGCCTTACTGCCGGAAAAATCAATCGTATATACGGTATTTTAAACGGCACAACAAATTATATACTTACTCAGATGATAAGCAAGGGCGTTGACTTTGCTCAGGCACTCTCGGATGCTCAGGCAAAGGGATATGCGGAAAAGGATCCAACAGCAGACGTTGAAGGTCACGATGCCTGCAGAAAAACCGCAATACTTGGCTCTCTTGCTTTCGGAAAAGCGGTTGACAGCGAACAGATACCGACTGAGGGCATAAAAAATATTACCCTTACAGACGTTGCATATGCCGAAAAGCTCGGCTGTTATATCAAGCTTATAGGCTCATGCACAAAGGATGATGACGGAATTTTCGCAAGGGTTTGTCCTATGCTTGTTCCATCTGACAGTCCCCTTGCGTGCATAAACGACGTATTTAACGGTATCGTTGTTGAGGACTCAGGACTTGGCGATGTTATGTTCTACGGCAAGGGTGCAGGAAAGCTTCCTACCGCAAGTGCAGTAGTAGCCGATGTAATTGATATTGCAAAGCACAAAAATAAAAATATTATCATCCGCTGGGAAGAGTCAGAGGAAGGCTTCCTCCACGACTGTTCAAAGCAGAAATATTCTTACTACATAAGGATAAAATCAGCTTCACAGGAGAAATTCTCAGATTTAGAGCTTGTAGTTTTGGATAAAGCCGGATACGACAACGAATTTGCAGTTGTTACTCCAAAGCTTAATGAAAACGAGCTGAAAGAATTTTTAAGTGCTGACCGTTTCTGCGAAGCAGAAATTCTTGCGAAGCTGCGTCTTTTATGAGTAATACAGAAGTAACCGTCCGCATACCGGCTACAAGTGCTAATCTCGGTCCCGGCTTTGACTCATTGGGTATTGCACTTGACCTTTACAACTATGTTACTTTAAAGGAATCAGACAGCGGACTGAAAATCTTGACAGATGGCGGTGTTCAGGGGGGTGTTCCTCTTGATCGCTCAAATCTTGTCTACCGTGCCGTAGCTACAGTTGCAAATGCTTTGGGACATAATCCCGATAATTTTGAAATTATTTTAAAAAACAACATTCCGACCTCAAGAGGTCTCGGGAGCAGCAGTGCCGCTATTGTCGGGGGGCTTACCGCTGCGAATATTCTTTACGGCAATCCCTTTACGAAGCAACAGCTCCTGAATTTTGCGACAGAGCTTGAAGGTCACGCAGATAATGTTGCCCCTGCAATATACGGCGGCTTTACAACGGTTGTTTCAAGAGTCTCGACAGTAAGCTGTATACAAAATCCGTTGAAGGACGATATAAAATTTGCTGTGTTTATTCCCGACTTTTATTTAAGAACCAAGCACGCAAGGACAGTTCTCCCAAGAGTAGTCCCCTTTCGTGATGCAGTTTTTAACGCAGGCAGAAGTGCGCTTTTAACCGCAAGCCTTATATCGGGAGATTACACACATTTAAGAACAGCGGTTTCAGACCGCCTTCACCAAGGCTACAGAAAAAGGCTTATCCCCGGAATTGATGAAATATTCCGGCTGTCATATAAAAATAATGCTCTCGGAGTTTACTTAAGCGGTGCAGGACCTACAATTCTTGCAATTATAAAATCAGATAACGTTGATTTTAACGCTAAAGTTTCCGGAGCTTTAAATAAAAAGCTTACCCATTGGCATCTTCAAATATTAAGTGCTGATAACGAGGGTGCTTCTCAAATAAACAGACTGGAGGTTTTTTAATTGGCAATCATAGTACAAAAATACGGCGGAAGCTCTGTTGCAGATGCCGCAAAGGTAATGAATGTCGCAACCCGTGTTACTGATACCTACAAGGAAGGCAACAGTGTCGTTGTAGTTGTATCTGCACAGGGTGATACTACCGATGACCTTATTGATAAGGCTCACGAAATCAACGAAAACCCGTCAAAACGTGAAATGGATATGCTCCTTTCAAGCGGCGAACAGATTTCAATTGCTCTTCTTGCAATGGCAATCGAAAAAATCGGTGCTCCCGTAATTTCACTTACGGGCTGGCAGGCAGGTTTTCAGACAAATGCAAACTCGGGAAATGCTCGTATTAACACAGTTAATACCGAACGTATCTTATCCGAGCTTGACAAGAAAAAAATCGTTATAGTTGCAGGCTTTCAGGGAGTTGATAAATATGACGACATAACAACTCTCGGAAGAGGCGGAAGTGATACCTCTGCCGTTGCTATCGCAGCTGCAATCCACGCAGATAAGTGCGAAATCTATACTGACGTTGACGGTGTTTATACCGCCGATCCGAGAATAGTAAAAGATGCGAAGAAGCTTGACGAAATCACTTATGATGAAATGCTCGAGCTTGCAAGTCTCGGTGCAAACGTGCTTCATAACAGAAGCGTTGAAATGGCAAAGAAATATAATGTTAAGCTTGAGGTTAAATCAAGCTTTCAGAGAGTACCTGGTACAATAGTTAAGGAGGCGGTTACTGTGGAAAAAATGTTAATCAGAGGTGTTACCCGTGATAACGATGTAGCACGAATTTCTGTTATAGGTCTTGAAGATACCCCCGGCATTGCTTTTCGTATCTTCTCACTTCTTGCAAAGGCAAGTATTAATGTTGATGTAATCTTACAGTCCATCGGACATAATGACAAAAAGGATATTTCCTTTACCGTGTCAAGAGCAAATCTTAAGCACGCTCTTGAAATTCTTGAAGCTGAAAAGGACGTTATCAAGTTTGAACAGCTCAATCATCGTGAGGATGTAAGTAAGGTTTCAATCGTAGGTGCAGGTATGGTTAATAACCCAGGCGTTGCTGCAAAAATGTTTGAAGCCCTTTATGATGCAGGAATTAATATCCATATGATTTCTACTTCAGAAACAAAGGTGTCTGTTCTTATCAACATCGCAAAGGCTGAACGTGCAGTTGAAGCAATACACGAAAAATTCAACATCTAAAAAAATCGGGGCTGTGACGAAAGTCACAGCTCATTTTTTAGATTAACAACAACGTTGTAGCTTGTGTATTTTCAAAGCCATAAAAATTATTCAAGGCCTCGTGTCTTTATTATATCCACCTTTTGCGGAACATAATTCTCAAGATAATCTATTATTCCATCAATATCTTCCATAACCTCATACAACTCAAGGGTAGGATGGCGGATAAAATTTTTCTCCTCCGCATCCTTCATCGCTTCTATCAGCTTATTATAATAGCCGTTGTGATTAAATATAACAATAGCTTTACTGTGGCGTGCGAGCTGTTTTGAAGTAAATATTTCAAAAAACTCCTCGTAAGTCCCAATTCCACCCGGAGCAATTATAAATGCGTCCGCATTGTCCTCCATAACAGCCTTTCTTTCTCTCATAGTTTCCGTATATATAAGCTCATCACATTCTTCAAAAAGCACACCGTCTACATTAAAAAATGACGGAGAAACACCAATGACTCTGCCACCGGCGGATTTTACTCCCCTTGCACTGGCACCCATAACGCCCTGTGCTCCGCCGCCGTAAACAAGGGAATGTCCCCTTAACGCAAGCTTTCTTCCAAGCTCTTCTGCCGAGTCTAAATAACTTTTATCTATCAGTTCACTTGATGCACCAAAAATGCAAATATTCATAAATTCCATTCCTTTCTGCCAACACTGAAATTTCAAACCATTTTATAATTATATGAAGATTATTTTAAAAAAATGAGTAATTACATAACGATTTATTATATTTTAGCATTTTATTTAATATATTGCAATAGGAAATTTATTTTTAACGCAAAAGAAGCCGGAAAAAATCCGGCTTCTCAGTTTGAAATATTAAATTATTTCTCGTCAACAACTTCTTCTGTTACTTCTTCATCTGTAACTTCTTCTGTTGTTTCGTCAGTAGCTTCTTCTGTAGCAGTTTCATCTGTTACTTCTTCAGCAGCTTCTTCTGTAGCAGCCTCATCTGTTACTTCTTCAGTAGCTTCTTCAGTTTCTTCAGCAGCTTCCTCTGTAGCAGTTTCTTCTGTTACTTCTTCTGTAGCTTCTTCAACAACTGTTTCTTCAGCAGCTTTTGTTGAAATTAAAACTTCTTTGCTGCCTTCAACCCAATCAACAGTACATTCAAAAGCTTCTGAAATAGCTCTTACAGGAACCATTGTTCTGTCGTTTACGAGCATAACAGGAACTTCAAGAGTAACTGTTTCGTTGTTCTTGATGAGCTTGTCATTGTCTATCTGAACAAAAACATAAGTCTCACCCTTTACAGCCATAGCAGTGTTTGTATCGTTGTCCCAAGAAACAACTGCACCAAGACCTTCAAAGATTGCTCTTAAAGGAACCATTGTAACACCGTTTTCAACGATGGGCTTCTGGTCTGCAAAAACAACTTCAACATCGTCAATTTTAACGATTACTTCGCCTTCAACTGCAGGAGCTTCTGCGATAAGCATAACATCCTCAGCAGCCTCTGTAGCTACTTCTTCTGCAAAGCAAGCACCCATTGAAAGTACGAGCATTGCTGACAAAACGATTGCCATTAACTTTTTCATAGTTTCATCCTCTTTTCTCTTTTTTCAAAAGTAAAATATACGAATAATTATATAATAATCTTATTCTTTTGTCAAGCCATTTTATATGTAGATTTTGTGTTTTTTACTCAAAAAACAACGCCCACAAAAAGTGAGCGTTGGAAAATACATTGTTTTTTATCTCTTTGAGAACTGTGGTGCACGACGAGCAGCCTTTAAGCCGTACTTCTTTCTTTCCTTCATACGAGGATCACGGGTTAAGTAACCTGCAGCTTTTAAAGCAGCTCTAAAGCTTTCAGAATCAACTTCCAAAAGTGCTCTTGCTATACCGTGACGAATTGCACCTGCCTGACCGGTGAAGCCACCGCCTTTTACATTTACCAAAACATCAAATTTGCCGGTTGTTCCGGTAAGTTCGAGAGGCTGACGAAGAATGGTTTTAAGTGTTTCTAAACCAAAATAATCATCTATGTCTCTTCCGTTAATTGTTATAGTACCGTTGCCGGGTACAAGTCTTACTCTGGCAACAGATTCTTTTCTTCTTCCTGTACCGTAGTACTGTACTGCACTTGCCATAGATATTTACTCCTCCACTTCTTATATAGTTCCGGTCCATTCTACCGGTTTCTGAGCTTCGTGACCATGATTTGCATCACGGTAAATTCTGAGCATTCCGGCAGCTTTGCGACCGAGGGTTGTGTGAGGAAGCATACCCAAAACAGCAAGTTCCATTGCCTTTTCAGGTCTTTCTTCCATTAACTTCTTGTATGATACTTCCTTTAAGTGACCGATATAGCCTGTGTGTCTGTACCATTTCTTCTGTTCGAGTTTCTTTCCTGTTAATACAGCATCTTTTGCGTTAATAATGATAACATATTCGCCGCAGTTTACGTTCGGAGTAAATTCCGGACGATGCTTACCTCTGAGTATTGTAGCAGCCTGAGCAGCAACACGACCAAGGGGCTTACCGGCAGCGTCAATAATGTACCATTTCTTTTCAATCTCATTAGCTTTCGCCATGTAAGTTGACATAACGTACCTCCTATAATTTTTTCAGACTATGAGCCAAAACACACAGATATATATGTCTTCTTCAGCTATTTCCCTGTATGTGCTTTCGCCCACAGTCTGCCACCGCTTTTGCGGATAAATTCTAAGTCCATTTTCTGAACCTTTGCTATTATACTACCATTTTCCAGATTTGTCAACCCCTTTTTTTAAAAAAATTAATTTAGCATTTATACATCTTCCAAATTCTCTTTTTTCCTCTTTTATACTCTCTAATACTCACTTTCAAAGTACAATTTTTTTATTTTTTATGATAAAAACAGATATACAAAAATAGTGCATAACAGAGAATTTTACAAAAAACATTGTAAAAACAAGACTGTTGTGTTATACTGTGTATGCTAGACTTATAACTATTATAATGGGAATATTATACATTTGTATAATTCCAAAACAAAGGGTACGCTAATCAGGGAAAAGCGTACACTTCGATACATCATACCTTTGTTTTGGAAGTTAATGATAGTTATAAGTGTCTAGCAGCCTTTAATCGAAGTTCGTGCGTTTTTCAAGTGCGTGACTCCGCTAAAGGGTGTTACGCACTTTTTTTGTTCTGGAAATAAATCGAAAGGAGTATATTTTATTGTATCCGTCAAAAAACGTGTTAAGTCTCTTAAATCAAAAGAAAGGAATGAAAAAACAAGTATGAAATTTTTGAAAGGTCTTATTTTATGTATAGCAGTGTTGACAGCGGTAGCTTCAACTATTGCTTATGCAGAAACAAATTCCGTACATTGCGGTGGTAACATTTTTACTTATGATGACAACGGCAATGTGACAATAAGCGGAGGTTATGTTTCAAAGGAGTATGTTGACGATTTTTTATCATATGCAGGAAAGACGTATTCTGTTACTAAAGTTAAATTAACAAACACATATGATATAGAACAGGAAGCCTTTGCAGGCTGTCAAAGTACGCTTAAGGAAATAAATATACCCATAACCATAAATCATATCGGACATAATGCATTCGGAGAGACTCACAATGTTCAAATCAAATATGACGTAGGTGAGGAATAAGTCGGAGGCCAAGCGGTCTTAGGAAGACAACTCCATGGAACAACTCCTTGGCTCACAGAACGACATGGCT
>JAZQLM010000017.1:0-5684 GCA_045542655.1 Clostridia bacterium
AATCCGGTGAAGTGTGTGAGTGACTTTGATGAGTTAAAAGAAAAAATCACCGTTATAAGTATCGGAAGGTAGAAAAAAGCAAAACACAAAAATATGTAAATCGCCGAAGGCAGATTGCTAAGTCTTTTTTTCAACTGTTTACCCCCTTTTAAAATTCTGTTACTATATTCTTATTTTTCTTTTTCGTCCTTGTCAATCTTTTTTGTCATCCTGATTGCAAAGAGGATTATAACCGCAAGCACCATAGAAATAGCACTTCCGAAATTCCAGTCGCCGACCGAAATAAACTGACTTTCAATAAGGTTTCCTAAAAGAACATACTGACCTCCGCCTAAAAGCTTTGGTATTAAGAAGGTCGAAATTGATAAAAGGAAAACCATAATAATTCCGTTTAAAACCCCCGGAATTGAAAGCTTAAAGGTCACTCTCCAAAATGTCTGGAGACGGTTCGCTCCGAGGTCGTAGGAGGCTTCTATATAGGATTTGTCCATTTTGCTTAATGAGGTATGAATCGGAATAATCATAAATGGAAGAAAATTACATACCATACCAATTATAACCGAAAAGTCGGTGTACATAAGCCTTAGCGGTTCAAAGCCAAGCTTCTCAAGAAGCATATTCAAAAGTCCGTTGTCTGCCAGAATACTAATCCAGGCATAGGTGCGAAGAAGCATATTTATCCACATCGGAATAGTGACAAACAAAATGAGTATTCCCTGAACCTTTTCGGAAAACCTCGTTATAACATAGGCAAGGGTATACCCGAAAATCAGACAGAAAAACACGGTTATAAGTCCTATTTTAAAGGACTTGTAAAATACGTCAAGATAGACCGGCTCAAAAAGACGTATAAAGTTTTTTGCTGTAAACTGTATCGTGAGTATAGAATTTCCGCTTTCTGTGAAAGCATATATAAAAATCATCAGAAGCGGAACCACAATAATAACGGCTGACCACAGTATGTAAGGCTTTATAAAATCTTTATAGTATTTCATTGTTTTATCTTACGCCTCCCTACATAATCCACATAACGTGAATGTCATCAGGACCGAAGGTAAGACCTACATTTAAACCGACCTCGTGATAATCGGTTGTGTGTATCATATAGTCACGGTATTTTGTTTCTACCATAATTTCATAGTGTACTCCCTTGAACACGATGGACTTGACTGTCCCGTTAATTTTTGCAGCCTCAGGAGCGACAATATCAATGTCCTCGGGACGGAGAACAACCTCGACAGGTTCATTTTCCTTAAAGCCCTTGTCAACACACTCAAATTCAAAATCATCGAATTTTACAAGGCAGTCTTTTATCATATTGCCCTCAATTATGTTGGATTCTCCGATAAATCTTGCAACAAAGCGGTTTTCCGGCTCGTTGTATATATCGGTCGGAGCACCTATCTGCTGAATTTCGCCGTCATTCATAACAACAACGGTGTCAGACATTGAAAGTGCCTCCTCCTGATCGTGGGTTACATATATAAAGGTAATACCAACCTCTTTCTGGATTTTCTTAAGCTCTGTCTGCATTTCTTTTCTAAGCTTTGCATCGAGTGCCCCGAGTGGTTCGTCAAGAAGAAGAACCTTTGGTTCGTTAATAAGTGCTCTTGCAATTGCAACTCGCTGTTGCTGTCCGCCGGAAAGTGAGGTTACATCCCTTTTTTCAAAACCGGAAAGACCTACAAGCCTGAGCATTTTTTCAACCTTTTGCTGAACAACCGATTTTTCAGTCTTTTTTATGGTAAGACCGAATGCAATGTTGTCAAAAACATCAAGGTGCGGAAATAGTGCGTATTTCTGGAATACGGTATTAATTTCTCTTTTATAGGGAGGAAGCTTGGAAATTTCAATTCCGTCAAATAACAGCTCACCGCCGTCAGCGTCCTCAAAACCGCCTATAATACGAAGCGTTGTGGTTTTTCCGCAACCGGACGGACCTAAAAGAGTTAAAAATTCATTTTCATATATTTTTAAATTAATTCCTTTTAAAACCTGCTGGTCGTCAAAGTTCTTAGTCACATTTCTCAGCTCAACCAAAGCGTTCAATTCATAAATCACTCCTATCGGTAAAAGTTAAATACATAAATATTCATAATAGATTATAAAGCATTTTAAAGAAATAATCAAGTATTTTGAGGAAAATTTTTGATTATTTTAAATGTTTTTTTCTTGCTATAATATATGTTTTGTGGTAGAATAGTTTTAACAAAAGTTAAATCTATTCATATAAAATTGCCTGACGGCGAGCTAAATGTTCTTTGAACGCAGAAAGTCAATTTAATTTAACTACTCCGAAGGGGTTATTTAGCTATGGGTAGATCGGAATAATTCAGATAAAAGATAATATATGTCAGAAAGCATAGTGCTTGATAAGGTAAAAGATATTTAAGCTGAAATTATAAAACCAAAGAAAAAATCGGGAGGAGGTATTGGATGTATCGGAAAATCAAAATCAGAAAGATGGTAAAATGCCTATCTTCAACACAGATTGTTATGCTTGGATTTTTGCTGGTGATAGCGGTTGGAAGTGTTCTTTTGAGTTTGCCGGTGAGTTCAGCGGACGGGCATTCTGTATCGTATGTTGACGCTTTATTTACTGCTACAACAGCTACATGTGTCACCGGACTGGTAACGTTGCCTACTGTTACGGCGTGGAGCCTTTTTGGTCAGATAGTTATACTTCTTCTAATACAGATAGGCGGAATAGGTGTTATAACCGTTGCTGCCGGACTAATGATGATTTTGAAAAGAAAAATTAATATGGATGACAGAATTTTAATCAGCGAGTCCTTTAATATGACTTCTCTTGAAGGAATAGTACGTTTTGTCAGGAAAGTTATGTTTATTACATTAATAATTGAAGGTGTTGGTGCATTAATATATATGACGGTTTTTGTACCCGAATTTGGCATCAGGGGGATATGGATTTCAGTTTTTACTTCGGTATCGGCTTTCTGCAATGCAGGCATAGATATTATTGCTGAAAACAGTCTGTGTGATTATGTGCTAAATCCGGTTGTCAACGCTGTGACGATGGTTCTTATCGTTCTTGGCGGTATTGGTTTTTTAGTGATATGGGATATTGAAAAAATTCTAAAAGACAAAAGAAGAAGACATTTTAGATTTTTGAGCCTGCACAGCAAAATTGTGCTGACGGTTACGTTGTTTTTGATAGTGGTGGGTGCTGCTCTGATTTTGATTTTAGAATATAACAATCCGAAAACAATAAAGGAATATTCATTTTTTGATAAGGTTATGGTATCTCTTTTTCAGTCTGTAACTACAAGAACTGCCGGATTTGCGACTGTGCCGCAGGAGAATTTAATGGATTCAACGGCTTTTGTTTCGATGCTACTGATGTTTGTAGGAGGTTCTCCGACTGGCACTGCGGGCGGAATAAAGACAACAGCTTTGACGATTTTGATATTCAGTGCGGTTTCAGTTATTAAAAATAAGAGAATGGTTGACATATTTAACAGACAGATCTCTTCAGATGTGATAAAAAAGTCGGTTGCTGTATTTTTAACATCGTTTTTAATTGTTTTGGGTTCGACGCTAATGCTATTGGTGTTCAGCGGAGGTGATTTTCTCGATATACTGTATGAAATTGTAAGTGCTACTGCAACTGTCGGACTTACACGCGATTTTACGGGAGGATTGCAAACAGCAGGCAAGCTCATAGTAATTATTACAATGTACCTTGGCAGAGTGGGACCGATTTCTCTGGCACTTGTGTTCGGTGTTAATAAGAGCAATGAAAATATAGTTGTAAATCCGTATGAGAAAGTAATTATAGGATAAGGAGCTTTAAATATGAGTATTAATAAAAACTATGCGGTGTTCGGGCTGGGAAGATACGGGAAGGCTGTGGTCAGGGAGTTACTTGATAACGGTGCTACGGTTTTGGCTGTGGATAGGAACAGAACGGTTGTTGATGGATTAGTTGGGGAAATTCCTATTTGTAAATGTGCAGATGTTACTGAACAGGGAGTTATAAAGCAGCTCGGTATATCAAATGTGGATGTTGCTATTATATCAATGGCGGAAAATTTTGAGGCAAGCGTAATGACTGCCGTGCTTTGCAAAGAGGCCGGAGTAGAAAGAGTGATTGTTAAATGTGCAAATGAATTACATTGCAGTATTTTGAAAAAAGTCGGTGCAGATGAAGTCGTTTTACCTGAATACGAGTCGGGAATACGTCTTGCAAAAAATATTTTAAGTTCTGGATTTATTGATATTGCAGATATATCGGATGATATTTCTGTACTGGAGCTGAGTGTAAAGCCGGAATGGAAAGGTAAAACACTGCGTGAGCTTGAGCTTAGAAAAAAATATAATATAAATGTAATAGCTTTGAAAAATGGAGGAAATATCGAGATAGCACTTGATCCGGATCAAGTGTTAAGTCAAGATGCGGGAATGATAGTTCTGGCGGATAAAAAAGAGATTGGTAATATAAAATGGTAATGATGTTACTGAAGCTGTCAAATAACACTCTGAAAAGGAAGTGAAAATTTATGAAAGCACTTATAACGGGTGCAAGTTCAGGTCTCGGACGAGAATTTGCGTTAATACTTGCCAAAAAGGGCATTGAGCTTGTTTTAGTAGCAAGGAGAAAGGAAAGGCTTGAAGAGGTAAATACTCTTTGCGGAGGAAAATGCGAAATAATAGAGGCTGATTTATCAAAAAAAGAAGAGGTATATTCTATTTACGAAAAGGTTTGCGGCAAAGATATTGACATTCTGATTAACAATGCAGGCTTTGGTCTTTATGGCGAATTTTCGGACAGCTCACTTGAACGTGAGCTTGAGATGATTGAGCTTAACATAAATGCAGTTCATATTTTAACCAAGCTGTTTTTAAAGGATTTTAAAAGGAAAAATTTCGGTTATATCCTGAATGTAGCCTCGTCTGCTGCTTTTCTGCCCGGACCTTTAATGAGTACATACTATGCTACAAAGGCATATGTTCAGAGGCTTACTCTTGCAATTTACGAGGAACTCAGACGGGAGAAAAGCAAGGTTTATATAGGTGCGTTTTGCCCCGGTCCTGTTGATACGGAATTTAATTCGGTTGCAAACGTGAGCTTTAATTTAAAAGGTATTTCCTGTGAGTATGCCGCTTTATATGCGATGGATAAAATGTTTAAGAGAAAAATTCTGATTGTACCGGGGAAAATTATTAAACTTGGAGTGCTGCTGCAGAAATTTTTACCTGTAAAGCTTCTTCTTAAAATTTCTTATAATATACAAAAGAAAAAATCCGGCTGAGAATTTGCCGGTGCGTTGACAAAAGTAAAAAATTTGGATATAATATCTGTTAATATGATATGAAATGAGTTGATTTGAAGTGAAAAGACTTGAAAGTCATTGGGTGAAGCTTGTTCTCTCAGGTACGGTGCTTATTCTGATTTATAAACTGCTGAATAATTTTGACGATATTGCAAAGATTTTTGATAATCTGTTCGGTGTGTTTTTTCCGATAATTTCAGCGGCGGTAATTGCGTTCTTTTTATCAAAGCCTGTGGAAATGCTCGCAAGGCTTGTGGAAAAAATCAAGTTCAAGCTTATAAAAAAGAAGGCACTTCTTATAAGTGTGATATTTTTGTATATGGCGGTCCTGCTTGTGCTTTTCTTTACGGTAAAATACATTTCACCGAAAATATACAGAAATATTGAAGA
>JAZQLM010000018.1:0-1849 GCA_045542655.1 Clostridia bacterium
ACAAGAGAGATTGTCAACTTAAATTTTACTAAATTTATAATAAAATTTTTAATTAATCACATACTAAAATAAATACAATTTAGGAGAATTTATTATGCTTAACAATATTATGGTTTTTGTTCAATTTTCGATTACGGTTATTATGGGGTTATACTTTTTTTCTATGCTTAAAGGTCAGTATTCGGGTAAAAGTTCGATAACTAAGGATTCTCAGGTTGAAATGGAAAATCTGAGAAAGATGAATAAGATAAAGCTTACCGAGCCTTTGACCGAAAAGACAAGACCTAAAAGCGTAAATGATGTAGTAGGACAGGCTGACGGCATAAAGGCACTGAGGGCGGCTCTCTGCGGAAAAAACCCTCAGCATATAATAATATATGGTCCGCCCGGAATAGGAAAGACCGCCGCATCAAGGGTAATATTAAACGAAGCTATAAAAAATCCCGATTCGCCCTTTACAGAAAAGTCAAAATTTATAGAAATTGATGCGACAACAATTCATTTTGATGAAAGAAGCATAGCAGATCCCCTTATAGGCTCTGTTCACGATCCGATATATCAGGGAGCGGGTGCATACGGTCCAGCCGGTGTACCTCAGCCAAAGGCAGGTGCAGTTACTAAGGCTCACGGAGGGGTTCTTTTTATAGATGAAATAGGTGAGCTTCACGGGATTGAAATGAATAAGCTTTTAAAGGTATTAGAGGACAGAAGAGTGTTTTTTGATTCCTCGTATTATAGCTCAAAAAATAAGGATATACCACGGCATATTCACGAAATCTTTGAAAAGGGGCTTCCGGCAGATTTCAGGCTTATAGGAGCGACAACAAGAAGCCCTGAGGAAATACCGCCTGCACTTCGTTCAAGATGTGTTGAAATATTTTTCAGACAGCTTGAAAAAAACGAAATATGTGAAATAATTAAAAATGCACTTATACAGAATAATATGGAATATGATGAAGAAACGGCAGATTTTATTTCGGATTATGCGAAAAACGGAAGAGATGCGGTTAAGATTGTCCAGACGGCGGCAGGGGTTGCACTTATGGAGAGAAGGGATAAGGTTTTGCTTTCTGATGCAGAGTGGGTTGTAAGAATGGGGAAATTTCAGCCTGTATACGAAAAAAAAATGGTTTCGGGCGAAAGAGCGGGTATAGTAAACGGACTTGCCGTAGGAGGGGAAGGAAAAGGCTTTGTTCTTGAAATTGAGGCTATTGCAAAAAAATGTGCGGATAAAACAGGAACACTTACTGTGACCGGAATTGTAGAGGAAGAGGAATTTGAGGCAAGAGGACAAAAACTTAAAAAGAGCAGTAGTATAAAATCCTCGGTTAAAAATGCAATGACTGCACTTTCCGAAAGGTTTGGAATTGATGGTGAGGACTATAATATTCATATAAACTTTCCAAGCTGTGTACCTGTTGACGGACCATCTGCAGGAGCTGCGATTATGACGGCACTTTATTCGGCGATTTACGGACTTTCAGTTGACAGTCTGGTTGCTCTCACCGGTGAGATTTCAATTTACGGAAATGTACTTCCTGTAGGTGAGGTCGGGGCGAAAATCAAGGCTGCTGCCGATGCAGGAATAAAAAAAGTTATTATCCCGAAAGAAAACTATAAAAATTCGTTTTCAGAGATAAAAGGTGTTGAAATTGTTACTGCCGAGAGCTTTGATGAGGTAATTATGTCTGTATTCGGACGTAATATTAGTCCGAAAATTATAGAAAAACATACAATTTCTGAAAATATTAATACAATTAGTGCTTTAGGGGGTTGATATTTTTTGAGAAAAATAGTATAATATTGAATATATGTTTAAAAAAGGATGAAAAAGTTAAATGTCAAACAA
>JAZQLM010000019.1:0-2432 GCA_045542655.1 Clostridia bacterium
AAGTCTTACAATATTCGCTTTATGTCTGTAAATCGCAAGAAGAGAAATTACAAAAACATAAATCAGATAAGGTATATTGTCATTTTTGAAAATAATAGATAAAGCTATAAGTAAAATGCTACCGATTATACTGCCGAGAGAAACGTATTTTGTTACAATCATAATAAATATTGACACGATAAATACGAGCAAACCTATTTTATAATCAGTAAAGAATATCGTAACTATTGATACAACAATACCCTTTCCGCCCTTAAAACCAAACCAAACAGGATAATTATGTCCAAGAACTGCTCCTATTCCTGCAAAATAAGTTGCAAGTGCTTTATTATCCTTAAATAAAAGCTGTACTATAATAAGTGCAAACACAGTTTTTAAAGCATCGAAAACGAAAACAAGTATCCCTGCCTTTTTTCCAAGTGTTCTTAGGGCATTTGTAGCCCCTGCGTTACCACTCCCAAAGTTTCTTATATCGTTTCCGGTCATTATTTTGCATATAATAATTGACGAATTTACACTTCCAAGCAGATAACCGATTAAAAGTGTTGTTACAACTAAAAAAGCATTCATATCAAAAAACTCCTGTTATTTCAAATCCTTATTTTTATCGCCTTTTTCACGAACAATAAACTTAATAGGTGTACCTTCAAAGCCAAAGGTCTCTCTTAGTTTATTTTCCAAATATCTCACATATGAATAATGTGCAAGCTCTGCGTTATTTACAAACAGTATAAACGTAGGCGGCTTAGTGCTTGCCTGAGTAGCATAGTATATTTTAAGTCTTTTACCCTTATCTGAGGGTGGCTGAACGAGTGCAACCGCCTCATTTATAACATCATTTAAAAGTCCTGTAGATATACGTCTTTCATTCTGCTCTTTGACCTTTTTAATCATATCAAAAAGGCTCTCTACTCTAAGACCTGTTTTTGCGGAAATAAATACAGGCGGGGCATACATCATAAAGTTAAAGCCTTCCTTAAGACGTTTTTTAAATTCCGACATTGTATTTGTTTCCTTTTCAACAATATCCCATTTATTTACCGCAATAATAACGCCCTTACCCTGTTCATGGACATAGCCTGCAATTTTTGTGTCCTGTTCGGTAACCCCCTCGTTTGCATCTATCATTATTATACAGACATCAGCTCTTTCAACAGCATTTAATGCTCTAATAACACTATACCTCTCAACATTTTCGTTAATTTTCCCACGTTTTCTCATACCGGCAGTATCAATAAACACATACTTCTGCCCGGAAACTGTAATTTCGCTGTCAATAGCATCTCGGGTAGTTCCCGGTATATTACTTACGATAACTCTTTCCTCACCGAGAATTTTATTTACCAGAGAAGATTTTCCTGCATTAGGCTTACCTGCAACTGCCACGCTGATTGTATTTTCATCTTCCTCTACAGCGTTTTCTTTTGGGAAATACCCGACAACCATATCAAGGAGGTCACCAACACCAAGTCCGTGAATTGAAGAAACCATAACAGGATCGCCAATACCAAGATTATAAAATTCATATGCCTCAAGCGGCGGCTTACCAGGATTGTCAACCTTATTACAAACAAGTATAACAGGCTTTCCCGATTTCTGAAGCATAGCGGCAACATCAGAATCGGCAGCAGTAAGACCGTCTTTGACATTTACCATAAACAAGATAACATCCGCCATATCAATAGCAAGACTTGCCTGTCTACGCATCTGTGACAGAATAATATCATCGCTGTGCGGCTCTATTCCCCCTGTATCAATAAGAGTAAATTCGTTACCGAGCCATTCTGCATCTGCAAAAATTCTGTCTCTTGTAATACCGGGTGTATCTTCAACTATTGATATTCTCTTTCCGGTAATTTTATTAAATAAAGTTGACTTACCAACATTAGGTAGGCCAACTATTCCCGCTTTAAGACTCATTTAAAACTCCCCCTTTACAAACTTGGATAAACTCCTGGTCCAATAGGAAATCCAACTATATAAATAAGTGCAACTATCAAAATCCAAGTAATACTTATTATTAAACAATAAGGTGATACAAAAGACAAGGCTTTTTTTATTGTTATTGGTTCTTTCTCCTTATTATAGATATTTAGATATCCTAAATAAATAACAAAATATGCCAATATTGGTGTCATTCCTTTAGCCATAGAATCACCTGCTCTAAAAATAAACTGAGCAAACTGTGGAGATAAATTAGCTTGCATTAATAATGGAACAACAACTGGAGATAATATTGTCCATTTAGCTGATTGCGTAGTAACAAATAAACCACTTAGAGCAATTAATAACAACACAGTAACGATTAAAGGCAATCCTGTAAATGAAATTTCTTTAATAATATTTGCAATAGTTGCTATAACAATCGTCCCTATATTTGTTTTCTTAAATACAGCTATGAACTGAGAAGCAAAAAATATAAGTGCAACTAA
>JAZQLM010000020.1:0-2649 GCA_045542655.1 Clostridia bacterium
GTTGCATTTTTATCTATGTTCATTATGAGATTGTTAACGCTTGTTGCGGCTAATACCATTACTTTGGTTTTATATATTTTATTAAATGTTATGGTAAGCCTAAATCTCAGTCTTGCGGTCTTTAATCTTATACCGGTTCCTCCGCTTGACGGATACAAGGTTTTAAGTGCTGTACTTCCCCCGAGATATTATTTTAAACTTATGCAGTACGAACGCTATGGTTTTATTGTTTTACTTCTTATAGTTTATCTTCCGGTTTTCAATTCGTTGCTTTCGGTTGCAGTTGCGGGAATATACAGTTTATTTGATGTGATTTTAAGCATTTTACCTTTTTAAACAGGAGTTTTATGAGTCAGCTAACTTTTAACTTAGAATCCTTTAAAGGGCCTCTTGACCTTTTGCTGGTTCTTATAAAAAAGAATAAGGTTAATATTTATGATATTCCGATAAGTGAAATTCTTGAACAGTATCTTGCTGTTATGGCGGAAATGAAAGAGATGGATCTGGAAGTGTCGAGTGAATTTTTAGTGCTTGCGGCTACGCTTCTGCAGATAAAATCTAAGATGCTTCTTCCGTCGGAAAACGAAGAAGAGGAAGAAGATCCAAGAGATGAGCTTGTACGCAGGCTTGTTGAATATAAAATGTTCAAAGAAAAGAGTGAATATTTCAGAAAACACGAAAATTCGGGATATATGAGATTTTTCAAGCTTCCCGATGCAATTGAAGCTCCGCTGCCCGAATATGATTATTCAAATCTTGACGGACAAGCCTTGTTTTCTGCATATAAGGTATCACTTTTGAAGCTTGAACGTAAGCTTCCGCCGCCTAAAAAGTCTTTTAGCGGTATCGTTGGAAGAGAACGTGCATCTGTGAGAGAAAAGGTTAAGCGTATCTGGCACAGGCTGCTAAAACGCTCTAAAATGCTTTTTTCGGATATTTTTACGGAATCTAAAACAAGAGCCGAGGCTGTTGCTTCTTTTATGGCTGTACTTGAGCTTATTAAGCTTAAAAAGATTATTGTTGAGGGCGACAGCAAAGATTGTATGGTTACAATTACCGATAATACGGAGAAATTCAGTCTTGAGGGAATAGAGGATTAATATATTAAGGGAATGGTAGAAAATGAATATAAAAACAATTGAATCAATTGTTGAGGGTGTTTTATTCGCTTCTGGTGATGCAATTTCTGTTGAAAAGCTCTCCGATATTGTAGATGTTGATACTAAAACCCTGTGCTCAATAATTAATAATCTGTCCGACAGATATGATTCCGAAAAAAGGGGAATTATGATTATTCAGCTTGAGGATTCTTTTCAGATGTGTACAAGGCCGGATTATTTTGAATATATATCAAGACTTGCAGAGTCTAAGAAAAGTCAAACCCTTTCAAATGCGGCAATCGAGGTTTTGTCTATTATAGCATACCGTCAGCCTGTAACAAGAACTGCAATTGAACAGATAAGAGGTGTATCTTCTGATACAATTGTGAGCCGCCTTGTTGAACGTGGTCTTGTAAAGGAAGTTGGAAGACTTGATGCACCGGGACGGCCGATGCTCTTTTCAACCACAGAGGAATTTTTGAGATGCTTTAATATAACCGCCCTTTCTGAGCTTCCGGATTATGATGAAATTAGAAAGAATGCGGAAATAGTATCCGGTGAACAGGTCATAAAGGATATTGATACAGTTGAGGATTTGGCACAGGCTTCGGAAATATAGATTAAAACAGGAGTAATGTATGAAATTGATTATTATTTTTCTTTCAGCACTGCTTTTGATTTTTGGATTAATTTGTTTTCTGATTTTCAGCAAAACAACTATCGAGTTTTTATATGATGGTAAAATTTTCAGATTAAAAATTATAAACGGTTTTTTAAAAATTAAACTGAATATTCCCGAAAATAACCGCAGTAAAAAAAATAAAAAATCTTCTGAGGATGAAACTGGAAGAAAAAATCCCGAAAAACGTGTTAAGGATTATAAAAATAAATTTAATGCAAATAAAAATGTAATATTGACTTTTTTTAGGCTTATGCGTTATAAGATACATTTTTCAAAGCTTTTAATTACGCTTGACTATGGCTGCTCAAATGCGGCAGCAACAGGTATTCTGTACGGTGTGCTCTGGGGGCTTGTATCCGGAATTTATAATACTCTTAATTTGTATTTTAATGCTGAATATCCTGAGGTTGTAATTACTCCCGATTTTCAGAGGATGAAATTTGATATTTCTGTTAAAGGAATATTTCGTGTAAAACTTGTGCATATTATTAGTGCAATTGTAAAAATTATATTTTTAGAAATAAAGAAAAATAAAAAGGAAAGGGGCAGTTAGATATGCCAGAACAACATCCAATACAGGGGCTTATGTACACAGCTATGCAGAGCCTTAAAGAAATGATAGATGTTAATACTATTGTCGGAGATGCTGTGCAGACACCGGACGGAACCGTTGTTATTCCTATTTCCAAGGTCGGCTTGGGCTTTGCGGTAGGCGGTTCGGATTACAATTTGAAAAACGGACATAAATCCGAAGAAAATCCCCCAATGTTCGGAGGCGGAAGCGGTGGAGGCGTTTCGATAACTCCGGTTGCGTTTATGGTTGTGGGAAATGGTCAGATTAGAATGCTTCCGGTAAATCCCGATACT
>JAZQLM010000021.1:0-7223 GCA_045542655.1 Clostridia bacterium
CATACCGAACACAGTAGTTAAGCTCCTTTACGCTGATGATACTTGGTGGGTAACTGCCCGGGAAAGTAAGTAGTTGCCGGAACTTTAAGACATCTCTATGAGGTGTCTTTTTTTATACAAAAGTGTAGTTAAGGATAGTAAGTGTCTTGAAATTTATTGAAACAAAAAGGCTTCTCCTTGAGGAGAAGCCTTTGGCGGTGCGGCGTTTACGATGCACCCTATGCTTAACGACAGCCACTTCTTAAATTGCTGTCCTTATCAGTAAATTCTTTCTACAGGCATAAAAGCTTCTTTTAATATCATATAAATAAGTATGATGTTTAATAGGAGGTTATTTATGAAAAAAACATTAAAGTCGTGGCAAATCGGCGGTTTTATATTTACAGGGCTATTAGGTGTATTCCTGCACTATCTTTATGATTGGACCGGTCAGAATGTCATTGCGGCACTTTTCTCTGCCGTAAATGAATCTATATGGGAGCATTTAAAGCTCTTGTTCTTCCCGATGCTTGCATATGCTCTGATTGAAAGTCGTTACATAGGACGTGATTACAAAAATTTCTGGTGCGTGAAGCTTCTCGGTATAGTATCAGGTCTTGTTATGATTGTAGTCCTGTATTATACAATTAACGGAGTTTTAGGTGGCACTCCTGACTGGGTAAATATAGCTATTTTCTTTGTTTCTACTGCCTTTACTTATTATCTTGAGACTCTTCTTTTAAATGGTGGATATATAAAGTGTAATTCACCTAAAAAGGCAATTTTAATACTGATTTTGATTGGGGTAGTATTCGCTGTATTTACATTTATTCCACCGAATATTCCGTTATTTGAAGATCCGATAACAAAACAGTTTGGTATATAATAAATAGCGGGACGATGTAGGTATCGTCCTCTGCGAAATATGCCTGGAGTTCAGGCAACAAAAAACCCCTCGAAATCGAGGGGTTAATTTATTAGTGGATGATATTAGCTTCTGTATCCTTGTCGAAGAGGTGAATTTTGTTTGCATCAAATGCAACCTTAATCTTGTCACCGCTCTGAGCAGTTGTACGGCGGTTAACTCTTGCAATAAGGGGAGTATTGCCGAGCTTGAGATAAAGGAATGTTTCAGCACCCATCATTTCTGTAAGATCAACATTTACATCAACGAGGCTGTCTGGCATCTGAGCAACATATGCTTCATCTTCGTGGATGCTCTCCGGTCTGATACCGAGAACAACTTCCTTACCATAGTAAGGCTTAAGCTCTTCACGGTTTCCTTTTCCTTCCGGAAGCTTAATTGAAACTACATCGTTTGAAAGATAAACACCGTCATCTTTTTTATCAATTGTAACATTATTTATAAAGTTCATCTGGGGACTTCCGATAAATCCTGCAACGAACATATTTACAGGTTCGTCATAGAGTTCTGTCGGAGACGCACACTGCTGAACAATACCGTCTTTCATAACAACGATTCTTGAACCCATTGTCATAGCTTCGGTCTGGTCATGTGTAACGTAGACGAATGTTGTTTCCAATCTCTTGTGGAGCTTACCGATTTCAGATCTCATCTGAACTCTGAGCTTTGCATCAAGGTTTGAGAGCGGTTCGTCCATAAGGAATACCTTAGGTTCACGAACGATAGCACGACCAAGAGCAACACGCTGTCTCTGACCGCCGGACAAAGCCTTAGGCTTACGGTCGAGAAGATGTTCAATGTCGAGTATTCTCGCTGCTTCTTCTACCTTTTTCTTAATTTCTGCCTTCGGAACTTTTCTGAGCTTCAAGCCGAAAGCCATGTTTTCAAATACTGTCATATGCGGATAAAGAGCATAGTTCTGGAAAACCATTGCTATATCTCTGTCCTTCGGTGCAACGTCATTTACGAGCTTATCTCCGATATATAACTCACCGTCAGTTATTTCTTCAAGTCCTGCAATCATTCTAAGAGTTGTAGATTTACCACAGCCTGAAGGACCAACCAAGATTATGAATTCTTTATCTTCAATCTCAAGATTGAAGTCGGAAACAGCAGATACGCCGCCCTGATATGTCTTACCAATATGTCTTAAACTTAAACCTGCCATTTATTTGACCTCCCTAATGAATATCACTTTCAATGTTACTATATTTTAACATATTTTATTAAAAGATGTAAGTACCTATTTATACAAAATTGAAAACATTCTTTTAGCAAATATGTATAATCTTGCCCTGAAAAAAGTCCTGAAACCCAGTAAAATCAAGGGGTTCAGGACTTTGTACATTGCACTTATCTATGTGTGTAATTAATAAACAAAAAATATTTTATTTATTGGTCAATATCTGCTATAATTACACAAATTCAAATAAATGCCGTTAATTATTCCTCCGGAGCAATATCTGTAGAAGACTCTTCGGAGGTTGGTGTATTAACATCAGTTTCGGGAGCTTCCTCTGCTGAAGCACTATCAGCGTTTTCGTCCTCCTGAGCCTCTTCACGGGGAACGAGAGCCATAGAAACGATATTTACGCCATCGGCAAGTCTCATAAGGCGAACACCCTTTGTAACACGTCCGAGAGTATTAATTTCGTCACAGCTGAGACGGATAATGATACCTTCGGAGGTGATAAGGATAAGGTCTTCGTCAGGTGTAACGGGAGCAAAGCCGGCAACACTACCGGTAACCTCGCTGATTTTGTAGGTTGTAGTTCCCTTACCGCCTCTTGACTGAACCTTGTATTCCGAAAGCTCGGTACGTTTTCCGTAGCCGTTTTCGCTTACAACAAGGATTTTGCTGTCTTCCTTGGCGATACCCATTCCCACAACGTAATCGTTATCGTCAAGGGTAATAGCACGCACACCTCTTGAGGTTCTGCCGAGGGGACGGACGTCTGTTTCGGAAAATCTTATCATCTTTCCGCCGTGAGTTCCTATAAAGATTTCACTGCTTCCGTTTGTAAGCTCAACCTTGATAAGCTCATCGCCCTCATCAAGATTAATTGCGATTTTACCGCCCTTGGGAGCGTTTTCGTATTCAAGCAGGTTTGTTTTCTTAATAACACCCTGTTTTGTAACCATAGTGAGGTAAAGTCCCTCTTCGTAAACCTTCAGCGGAATCATAGCTGAGATTTTCTCGCCTGCTTCAAGCTGAAGAAGATTAACAATAGCAGTACCCTTTGCCTGTCTGCCTGCTTCGGGGATTTCGTAGGTTTTAAGTCTGTACATTCTTCCTGTATTGGTAAAGAACATAATATGTGCATGGGTAGATGCCACGAACATAGTTTTGACATAATCCTCTTCCTTGGTCTGCATACCGATAATGCCCTTGCCGCCGCGTTTCTGGCTCTTGTAGGTGTCAACGGCAAGTCTTTTGATATAACCGTCACCTGTCATTGTAATAACGTTGTCCTCTTCTTCGATGAGGTCTTCGATGTCGATGTCGTCGGTTACAGGCTCGATAGAGGTTCTTCTGTCGTCACCGAACTTATCCTTGATTTCGTTAAGCTCTTCTTTGATAATATTGCAAACAAGCTCCTCGCTTCCGAGAATTTCGGTAAGACGTGCAATAAGTGCCATAAGGTCGTTATACTCGTTGTCAATTTTCTCTCTTTCGAGTCCCTGAAGTCTTGCAAGTCTCATATCGAGGATAGCCTGTGCCTGAACATCGGAAAATTCAAAGCGTTCAATAAGCTTATCTTTAGCGTCATTATAGCTCTTTCTGATAATGCTTATAATTTCGTCAATATGGTCAAGGGCAATTCTCAGACCTTCTAAAATATGTGCTCTTGCTTCGGCTTTTTTCTTATCAAATTCGGTACGTCTTACGATAACCTCTTTCTGGAAGGCGATGTATTCGTCAAGCACCTCTTTAAGATTTAAAACCTTAGGCTGAGTCTGATTAACGAGGGCAAGCATAATAATGCTGAAGGTGTCCTCAAGCTGTGTGTATTTATAAAGCTGATTTAAAACAATGGTAGCAGGAGCGTCACGTTTAAGCTCAACTACGATTCTCATACCGTCACGGTCGGACTCGTCTCTTAAATCGGAAATTCCGTCAACTCTCTTTTCGTGAACAAGCTCGGCAATCTTTTCGATAAGGCGTGCCTTATTCACCATATAGGGAATTTCGGTAATTACAATCCTCTGTTTTCCCTCTTTAACGGTCTCAATTTCAGCCTTTGCCCTAAGCTTAAGCTTACCTCTTCCCGTGTGGTAAGCAGAGCGGATACCGCTCATACCCATAATGTGAGCACCTGTCGGGAAGTCAGGACCTTTTATATATTCCATTATTTCGTCAATGGAAGCGTCGGGGTTATCAATAACGTGGATAATACCGTCAATTACTTCGTTTAGGTTGTGCGGCGGAATATTGGTCGCCATACCTACGGCAATACCGTTTGAGCCGTTTACCAAAAGGTTCGGGTATCTCGACGGAAGAACGGAAGGCTCCTTTCTGCTTTCGTCAAAGTTCGTCATAAAGTCAACGGTGTCTTTTTCGATATTAGCGAGCATATGAGCGGAGATTTTCGCCATTCTTGCCTCTGTGTATCTGTAAGCAGCAGGCGGATCGCCGTCAATAGAACCGAAGTTACCGTGACCGTCAACTGTGGGATAACGCATAGAGAAATCCTGAGCCATACGAACGAGTGCATCATAAACCGAGGCATCACCGTGCGGATGGTATCTACCAAGCACGTTACCAACGGTGGTCGCACTCTTTCTGTATTCCTTTTCGTGGGTTAAGCCGTCCTCATACATTGCATAGAGTATTCTTCTGTGAACAGGCTTAAGACCGTCCCTTACATCGGGGAGTGCTCTGCTGACGATAACGCTCATTGCATAGTCTATGAAGGACTTTTTCATTTCCTTTTCGACATCAACGGGAACAATGTTCAAATTATTTAAGTCAAAAAGCTCTTCATTTGTATTGTTATGTTCCATACAAATTTAACCTCCTTTAAAATCAGACACCTTTTTTTGAAATTTTGAAATAAGGCATAATTTTTTGCGTTTTAAGTATAAATTATCAAAATTTCGCAAAGAAAAAAAGGACTCTCCTTTTAATATTCGCCAAAATTTCGGAAAATCCTTTTTTTTGCTAAAATTTTATGGTTTAAATGCCTGAGGCGGGGTATAAAAACAATCTTTTTCCCATAATAAAGTATTTGCATCTATGTATTCCCAGATTTTTTGGTAATCCTTTTCGCCTCGGATAATGTGGTCATGGTATGACCTCTGCCAGATTTTTTCGTTTAATGTGTTATGTATTTTCTTTGACACATTCATTTTTAGAAAGCCTGTAATTTTGTCAATAACAGAACGCCTATATTGTAGGGGCGATACACGAATCGCCCTGTTTTCGTCATAATCGTTAATTTCTATAATCATATGAATATGATTCGGCATAATTACATATTTGGGAATTGAGACATTGAATCTGTCGGGTAACAGTTCAATAGCTTGTTTTACAAATTCTCCGTATTGGGTTAACTTATTTTCGGGCAATTCGTGAATTGCCCCTACGATATTTGAAAACAAGCATTTCCTCTTATGTGTACAAATTGTGATAAAATACGCACCGTTTTGTGAATAGTCATATCCTTTCAGACGTGTCGGTTTTCGCTTTGGAATTTCCATAGATGTATCCTTTTAAATCGTAATCTGCTCTGATTTCTCTATCCAGATTTTAAATGAGGCATCGGACGGCATTCTCAAATCGCCTCTCGGAGAAAGGGCGATACTGCCTATTTTCACTCCGTCGGGCAGACAGCTTCTCTTGAAATGCTGGGTAAAGAAGCGTCTGTAGAAGTTTTTAAGCCATTTTAATATAACCTCGTCAGAATATTCGTCCTTAAAGGCAAGCCTTGCAAGATAGAAAATCTTGTCGGGGGCAAAGCCGTAACGCATTACGTTGTAAAGGAAGAAATCGTGGAGCGGATAAGGTCCGACAATAGACTCGGTTTCCTGTGCAATTTTTCCGTCCTTGTCGGGGGGAAGAAGCTCAGGACTTATCGGTGTGTCGCATATATCCTTTAAAATATCGGAGCTTCCTTTAAAAATATCAAGCTCTGCAATAGTCTGAACCATCCATTTAATAAGCGTTTTCGGTATTCCCGAATTGACTCCGTACATACTCATATGGTCGGCATTATAGGTACACCAGCCGAGGGCAAGCTCACTTAAATCGCCTGTTCCCACAACAAGACCGCCGACCTCACCTGCAAAGTCCATAAGCACCTGTGTACGCTCTCTTGCCTGTGAGTTCTCGTAGGTGAGGTCAAGCTTTTCTATATCGTGACCGATGTCCTTAAAATGGTTTATGCAGGCATCTTTTATATTTATTTCCTTTGAGCTTATACCGAGACTCTCCATAAGAGCGAGAGAATTTGAATAGGTTCTGTCCGAAGTGCCGAAGCAGGGCATGGTTATTCCCCAGACATCGGAGAGGGGGATACAAAGCTCCTCTGCCGCTTTTACCGAAACCAAAAGTGCAAGGGTGGAGTCAAGTCCTCCAGAAACACCGATAACAGGCTTTGCACCTGTGATTTTAAGCCTTTTTTTGAGTGCCTCTGTCTGCATTTTGAAAATATCCCTGCATCGGTTGTTAAGCTCTTTCTTATCAGTTGGAACAAAGGGCATTTTCTTTATCTTCATAAGGCTTCCATCTGATAAAAATTCCTTGTCGGAAAGCTTAACAATGCGGGGTGCATCGTGATTTTTCAGTGCCGCATTTGAGTCCTTGAAATTCTTAATCTTCATTCGGTCGGAGCGGATTTTTTCTATATCAATATCCGCATACAAAATATAATCATTCTCGCATATATCATTGTTTTCGGCGATAACACTTCCGTTTTCACAAACAAGGCTGTGACCTGAATATATAAGGTCCTGTGTTGATTCAGCCGTTCCTGCCGAGGTATAAAGGTAAGCACAAAGAGCGGCAGAGGACTGATTTTTCACAAGGTCTCTGCGATAGGCTCTTTTGCCTATAAGCTCATCGCTTGCGGACGGATTTAAAATAAGCTCTGCACCGCCGAGGGCAAGTAGACTGCTTGGCGGTATAACACTCCACAAATCCTCACAAACCTCAACTGCGAACTTGATTTTTCCGCCTATATCAAAAACGATATTTCCGCCGATTGGAATGTCGTATTCCTCTTCGGATTCATCTGAAAAAAGTTTTGATGAAACGAAGCTTTCTGTCAAATCAAAGGCAGAGGAAAACCAGCGTTTTTCGTAAAATTCGTTATAGTTG
>JAZQLM010000022.1:0-3204 GCA_045542655.1 Clostridia bacterium
GCGGTTTATATATGTCAATAGAAAATAATACAATGTTTAAAATTTCTTACGGTTTGTTTGTTGTTTCTGCACGTACAGGAGAAAAGGATAACGGCTGTATAATCAATACTGTACAGCAGATTACACAGGAGCCCCTTAAACTTTCAGTTGCCATTAATAAGGATAATTTTACGCATGATATGATTAAGGAAAGCGGTGTGTTTAATATATCTGTGTTAACCGAGTCAGTTCCCTTTGAGGTTTTTGAGCGTTTTGGCTTTAAGAGCGGAAGAGACACTGATAAATTCGATGGTGTAGACTATGCAGAAAGAAGCGAAAACGGCATTTTATATTTAACAAAATACACCAACGGACTTATCTCGGGTAAAGTTATTGAAGCAGTCGATTGCGGAACGCATACTTTGTTTGTCGCCGATGTTACCGAAGCTAAAATTCTGTCAGATGAAAAAAGTGTAACTTATCAGTATTATTTTGACAACATTAAACCAAAGCCCGAAACAAAAAAGAAGGGTTATGTGTGCAAAATCTGCGGATATGTATACGAGGGTGAAGAACTCCCCGGGGACTTCATTTGCCCATGGTGCAAGCATGGTGCAGTTGATTTTGAAGAAATTAAATAATTTTTGCAACCTTTTTAAGTTTTCAATGGTGTTAAAGCAGAGGAGATTAATTTAAAAATATTATGCTGACAAACGATGAAAAACGTCAAATAGTAGAAAAATATTTTGATATGATTTATAAGCTTGCGTTTTCGCAGGTTAAATCACGGGAATATGCCGATGAGGTTGTTCAGGAGGTTTTTTTGCGTTTTTTAAAAACCAAGAAAAACTTTGAAAGCGATGAGCATATCAAGGCATGGCTGATTCGTGTTACTGTAAATTGCGGACATAATATTTTTTCAAACTCGTGGTATAAAAAGACTGTGCCTCTTGTAGAAAATGAATTAGACTCTGTTGTTGAGCCGGAAGAAAAAAGCGATATATATTATGCTGTAAAAGAACTTCCGCCAAAATACAGTGCTGTTATTCATCTGTTTTACTATGAGGATATGTCAATAGAAGATATTTCAAAATATCTGAAAATAAATCCATCAACAGTTAAGTCCCAGCTCCACCGTGGACGTAATATCCTGCGGGAAAAGCTTAAGCAGAGGTAAATTGAACCTCATAAGCCTTAAACCTGTTAAATTTTTATCCTTCAAATTTGTCGTCCTTGACAGGCGTGGCGTATATTTGCAGAATTTTCTGCAGTATTACGCAAAATTTATGTTTTTAAACCTTGTGAGGTTCAATTCCCCTCGGCTTAAAGGAGGTATAGATTTTGTTTAGAAAGAAATATAAGGAATATATTGACCGGACTGAACCGAACCGTGAACTTATAAACAGTATTTTTGAAAAAGCAGAACAGAAGAAATCCGACAAAACTAAGCTATATAAATTTACAACACGTTACGGAGCGGCAATTGCGGCTGTTTTTGTGCTTTCGGTTTCAGCGGTGATTTATACACATTTAAATAATTCCGACAAAAAAATAATTACTGTTGAAAATTCAACAAATGAAGAAATTGTTCTTGAAAACACGCAAAATATATTACAGGAATATACAGAAACCGATGAACGAAAAAATATTTATTCCGGTGAAACTAAAGACTTGACAGATCCAAAAATAACTCCGGCACGACCATCAGACGTTCCTGAAATTACAGAAAGGCAGAATAAAACACAAGTGGAGCCTGAAAAAGCAGAGGTTAAAGAAAGAAAGGCAGCTTTTTCTGATTTGGAAAGTACTGCTGATGTTGAAAATCAGCTGATATATTCTGTACTCAAAGAAGCTTTTGGTGAATTTGATGAACAAACGGGAAATCAGCAAATTTTTGAAATTGCAGGAAAGTTTTTCTCAGATGATGAACAATATTATCTTGGCAGATGGCGTTGGCTTGTGAACAACGACCACAGCTCACTTTTATGTGAATTTGTATTAAAAGGTAATCTTTCTGAAATGTATGAATGTGTCATTGAAAATGATTACATTATCTGGACAAATGAAAATAATATTTTAGAAAATTAACAAAAAAACCAAAGCAAAATTGCTTTGGTTTTTTTGTTTGAATTATACTTAAATTAAGCTTTTAGCAAGCAATGCTGCACCGATGATACCGGCATCATTAAAGAGTGTAGCGGCTTCGATTTCAACGCGTGTAAACAGTTTGTTATAGTCATACTTTTTAACATATTCACGGATGGGAGCAAGAAGATATTCGCCCTCGTTGCTGATTCCGCCACCGATAACAACCTTGTTTGGCTGGAATGTATTTACTATATTAACAAGACCGTCGGCTACATAACATATGTAGTTGTCAACAACCTCTTTTGCGACGGCATCGCCTTGTTTTGCAGCGTCAAACGCTGTTCTGCCGTTTACTTTTCCACGTTCATCTGCAAGCTTTGCCATAAGACTTTCGGGATGCTTTTCAATCGCTTCCTTTGTTTGTCTTACAAGAGCTGTTGCAGCTGCATAAACCTCCCAACATCCTTTTTTGCCGCAGGTACAGGGAAGACCGTTATGTACAAGAGTTGTATGTCCAATTTCAACTCCGGCACCGTTTGAACCTCTGAAAACCTTGCCGTCAATTATAACACCGCTGCCAACACCTGTTCCAAGTGTGATTGCAGCAAAAACCCCGGCATTATTACCGTTTATCATATATTCGCCATAGGTTGCTGCGTTTGCATCATTTTCAAGGATAACAGGAACATTCCAAAGGCTCTGGAACTCATCACCAACGGGTGAGTCGTTGAATTTAAGATTATTTGCATATGCAACCGAATTCTTTTTATAATCAATTGAACCGGGAGATGCAATTCCTACAGCATCTATATCAGAGAGCTGAAAACCGGAATCTTTAACGAGCTGCTGAGAAAGATTAACCATTGCTGCAACAATTTCTTTATAATCCCCCTGAGCGGGAGTGGGAGAGGAGGTTTTGCTGACGATTTTACCATCTTTATCTACAATACCAACCGCAATGTTTGTTCCGCCAAGGTCAATTCCTATATAATACATAATTCGTTCACCTCAAAAAATTATTTTTGTAAATTATAGCATATATTTTAATTTTTGTAAATGTCTTTTGAATATAAAATATTAAAATACACAAACTAAAACAAATATATATTTGACGGAGGAAAGATTATGTTTAAAGGG
>JAZQLM010000023.1:0-4610 GCA_045542655.1 Clostridia bacterium
TCCGACTTCGTTGCATATGTGCTGAACTTGTAGCCCTTTGTATAGTCAAATTTTTCAACCGCCTTAATAAGACCAAGATTTCCCTCCTGAATAAGGTCAAGAAAGAGCATACCTCTGCCCACATATCTTTTTGCTATACTTACAACAAGTCTTAGGTTGGCTTCCGCAAGGCGGCGTTTTGCCTTTAAGTCACCCTCCGACATCTTCATTGCAAGCTCTGCCTCTTCTTCAGACGAAAGAAGCGGAACCTTACCTATTTCCTTAAGATACATTCTGACAGGATCATCAATTGCAACACTGTCGGGAATAGTCAGCTCAATAAGCTCCTCGTCGGTTATATTGAGGTCCTCTTCTATAAGCTCTATATCCTGAATATCGTCCTCAAAATTACCTATAACCTCAATACCCTGCTTTTCAAGATATTCGTAGACCATTTCAATCTGGTCTGCGTCCATATCTATTTCTTCAAGCTTAGTGATAATCTCCTTATAGGAAAGCTCGCCCTTTTTCTTGCCCCTTTCAACCAGCTCAAGAAGTGCCTGCTTTCTCGCTTCCTTTGAAACAGGCTTTTTCTCTTCGCCTGCATCCTTTGATGTGCCCTTTGAGCCTTTGGTGCTTTTTGTATTTTTATCAGGTTTTTTTTTCTTTTCAGCCTTTTCCTCTGCTGCCTCATTTTCGTTCACATTCTCGGCAGCCGGATTTTCCTGAACTAATTTTTCTTCCGTATTTTTCTGTTGAGCCATTTGTACTTCCTCCTATATAAAGACTATCCCTTGTTCTTTTTAAGCTGCTCCATCATAGCC
Source organism: Clostridia bacterium (assembly GCA_045542655.1). Lineage (GTDB taxonomy): Bacteria > Bacillota > Clostridia > Monoglobales > Monoglobaceae > RGIG8709. The sequence goes on from JAZQLM010000023.1 coordinate 804, forward strand.
TTTAGCGATTCCATATCATCATCGGCAACGAGAGCCTGCTCCTTTTTTTTGTTTATAATTTGTTTTATAATTTCAAGCGGCTGATATACCGCCTGTTTTTTATCATCTACGTTCCTGTCGTCCGAAAGGATTTTTGCCGCCTCCGACATATCCTCTGACGAAAGCTCGGATATAAGCATTGCAGAATTTAAAAATGCTCCGCTGCTATGTACGTCGAAAATCCGCTCCGCAAGTCTTCTGTGCAACCCCTCCGTAAAATCCGCCGGCGTAAGCTCTTTTTTCACCACCGAAAAAACGTCCTTTTCGCACATAAGATTTAATACCAGCTGTTCTGCATTGTAAAGCCGCATATTGTCAAGGCTTTTTCTTCCGCCCGTCCGCTTTTCAAAATTCCGCTTCTCTGTAACCGCCGCCTGTCTTTTTGCTGCCGTTTCATTTTTCTTTGTCTGACGGTTTATATGAACAAGCACCGCATCCTTTGATATATCATAGCTCCTTGAAAAGCTCTTTACATAAATTTCCCTTTCAACGGGATCATGTATCTCGGAAAACACACCTGCCGCTTTTACTATAAATTCAGCCTTTTCGGCACTGTCTTCAAGATTATATTGTTTCTCAATTTTTAAAATCCTATACTCCGTAAGGTTTTGAGCCTTTTCAACAAGCCCTCTGAACATCTCCGCACCCTTTTTGTGTATATACTCATCGGGATCCTTAGCGTCATTGACTGTCAGCACCTTTGTCTTAATTCCGGCATTTCCTAAAATTTCACCGGCACGGAGCGTCGCTTTCTGGCCTGCCTCGTCCGAGTCATAGCAAAGCACCGCCTTGCCCTTATACTTTTTGATAAGTGCCGCCTGTTCAGGCGTAAAAGCCGTTCCGAGCGATGCAACCGCATTGGTTATTCCGCTCTGGTGCAGAGAGATTACGTCCATATACCCCTCCATCAGAAGAATGTTTTCTTCCTTTGAATTTTTTGCAAAATTCATTGCAAACAAATTCTCCTTCTTTTTGAATATAAGTGTTTCGGGAGAGTTTAAATACTTCGCCGAGTCGGATTTATCATCTATTATTCTGCCTCCGAAGCCGATTACATTTCCCCTCAAATCTATTATCGGAAACATAATTCTGTTACGGAACTTATCAAAGCACGAGCTGTCGCTTTCACGTCTTACACAAAGTCCGCATTCTTCCATCTCATCCTCGCTGTAGCCGAGGCTTTTTAAATAAGTTATAAGTGCATTCCACGAATTGGGTGCATACCCGATTCCAAAGGAAGTAATTGTCTGAGGCTTTAAATTACGCTTTTTTAAATATTCAAGTGCAAAGGCATACTTACTGTTTTTAAGACAGCTGTGAAAAAACTTTCCTGCCTCTGCATTCATTTTATACATACGCTGTTTTTTATCGTGGATTCTCGCCATTTCATTTTTTTCACGGGAAGTACGGGTATCGGGAACAGGTATTCTCGCCCTGTCCGCAAGAAGCTTGACCGCTTCCATAAAATCAAGATTTTCAATCTGCATTATAAAATGAATTACCGTTCCGCCCGCTCCGCAACCAAAGCAGTGAAAAAGCTGTTTATCCGGCGAGACAGAAAATGAGGGTGACTTTTTATCATTATGAAGCGGACAAAGTCCCTGAAAACGGCTTCCCACCCTTTTCAGCTTAGTATACTCAGAAACGATTTCAACTATATCATTTTTTTCAATCACTTCATCTATAAAATTCTGAAAATCAGATGAAACTGCCATTCTCTCACCTCTTTTATTATATATTCGACAAAAACCCCTGTTTTCCTTTTACTATTTTCCAAATTATAAATTTCCGCTACACCGAGGGCAGGAAATATCTGCAAAACTTATCCCTTGCATATCTGTCAGTCATTCCTGCGATGTAGTCTCTTACCCTTATCATAGTACGGCTTTCGTCAAAGCCTTCTGTTGATTCAATAAGCTCCGGCTTTGATATATAAAGATTATAAAGACTTTCAATAATATTAAAAGCTTTTTTCTCCTCCTCAATCGCATACGGTCTTAAATAAACCTCTTCAAACATAAAGCTTCTCAGCTCCATCATTGCACCGAAAACCTCGCTCTCCATAGAAACATCAGGTTTGTCCCTGCTTTCGGATATTATTGCCCCAATCATAGTATTTATTCGCTCCGAATGATTTCTTCCTAAAACTTTGACGAACTTGGTCGGTATTTGGTTCTCTTTAAGGTCACCGCTTCTTACAGCATCGTCAATATCGTGATTTATATATGCAATTTTATCGGCAAGACGGATGATTTTTCCCTCTAAAGTTTTCGGCATCTGCTCCCCCGTGTGGCATAAAATTCCGTCACACACCTCCTCGGTAAGATTAAGACCGCCTTTTTTCTCAAGTATATTCACCACTCTGAGGCTCTGCTCGTTATGTCTGAAGCCTATCGGAGATAATTTATCGAGAGCCCGCTCTCCTGCATGTCCAAATGGTGTATGCCCCAAATCGTGACCGAGTGCAATTGCTTCCGTCAAATCCTCATTAAGCCTTAATGCTCTTGCAACAGTTCTCGCAATCTGTGCAACCTCTAAAGTATGGGTAAGACGAGTTCTTTAGTGATCCCCCTCCGAGGCAAGGAAAACCTGTGTCTTATGCTTTAAGCGTCTGAATGCCTTGGAATGAATTATCCTGTCACGGTCTCTCTGAAATTCCGTCCTGAGGGGACATTTTTCCTCCGGATTGGCTCTTCCTGCCGACTCGGAACTTTTTACCGCATATTCACTTAAGGTCGCCTTTTCAATTTCTTCTGTCCTTTCTCTGACCGTCACAAGCCTCACCTCTTAATACATTTTTTATAAATCTTTTATGATAAATTTCTACATAAACCTCAAATTTCCTTTTTTTGCCCCATAAATTCCTTTTTTTGATTGACAAATAATAAATTTGTTATATAATTATTATAAGAAGATAAATTTTTTATCAATCTGTGTGATATATTTAAAAGGGGTAGAAAAATGAATTTTCCAAGACTTGATGACCGGCTTAAAAGTGTAGCGGATTTTATTCCTCCGTGCGAGGTGTTTTTAGACGTAGGAACAGACCACGCATATCTGCCTGTTTATCTTCTTAAAAACGGAATTTCAAAATTTGCAGTTGCCTCGGACCTACGGAAAGGTCCTCTTGATAGTGCGAAAAAGACCGCCCTTAGCTTTGGTGTAACCGATAAAATCTCACTAAGGCTCGGAAGCGGTTTTGAAACCGTCAAGGAGGGCGAGGTTCAGGCGGCGGCAGTTGCCGGAATGGGCGGTATACTTATATCGGAGCTTTTAAAAACTTCGGAGAATATCGTGAAAAAAATTGAAACAATTGTTCTCCAACCAATGACCGCCGTATATGAATTAAGAGTATTTCTTTATCAGAATGGATTTACAATTGCCGATGAGGTGCTTGCAAAGGACGGAAATAAAATCTACACGGTGATGAAGGTGCATCCGCACGAAGAACAGGAGAGTGAGCCTTTATCGGAAGCAGAGCTTTATATCGGAAGACATATACTTAAAAAGGACGGAGAAATCTACAGAGAATTTAAAAAGAGACAGCTGGACAAACTAAAAAAACAGATTTTGGGAATGGAAAAAAGTCTTAGCAGTGAAAACCGCACAAGACTTTCTGAAATAAAAAAGCTGTATGAGGATATAAAAAATCTGACAGCATAATAAAAAGGTGATAAAAATGGTATACTTAGAGGATATTTTAAGCTTCTTACGAGGCAGGTTTCCTGAAGAACTAAAGGAAGAATGGGATAATGTAGGTCTTATGGT
>JAZQLM010000024.1:0-5347 GCA_045542655.1 Clostridia bacterium
GTATGTCTCAAGGCAATTTGGCCTAAGGATGAAGATACATACACAATTACAGGTAAAGTAGAGGGTGAAACAATCCTTACAAAAGCTGATGATTCAAAGGCTATCAAAGTTCCTTACAAATTTGAAGATGCTGAAGCTAAGCTTACAATTGATGAAGAAGAAAAATCAAGCGGTGGCAGCGGTAGCGGAAGCGGTCGTCCGTCAGGCATGATCAGCACAGGTAAGAACCCTGTTGTTTCAACAGAAAAGTTCACAGTTGATTATGTATTGGGAACAGGTGCAGTTGCTATAGGTGCTGCTTCAACATCAGTTCCTGCAGGTACAGTTATTAACTTCCCGTCAAGCGTTACAAGAGAAGGCTTCTTATTCACAGGCTGGCTTGTAAACGGTAAGAGCTATGCTGATACAACATACACAGTTAACGGCGATACAGTTATTACAGCTAAATGGATTAACTTAAATGTTCCTGCTGATCTTAACGGTGCAGACCACACAGCATACATCAAGGGTTATCCGGACGGTAATGTAAGACCTGAAGCATACATCACACGTGAAGAAGTTGCGACAATCTTCTATCGCTTACTTACAGATGCTAAGCGTGCAGAAATTGAAACAACAACAAATAACTTCTCTGATGTAAAGGCTGATTCTTGGTCAAATACAGCTATTTCTACATTAGCTAACGGCGGTTACATCAATGGTTATCCGGATGGAACATTCAGACCTACAGCTAACATTTCAAGAGCTGAATTTGTTACAATTGCCGCTAAGTTCTCAACAGTTGGCGATGGTGTTACAGCATATTATAGCGATGTAAAAGGTCACTGGGCTGAAAAATATATAGCAGCAGCTGCTGATACAGCTTGGGTATCAGGTTATGATGACGGTACATTTAAGCCGGATGCAACAATCACAAGAGCTGAAGTTATGAGAATTGTAAACAACGTACTTGTTCGTTACACAGATGAACAGAACCTCAATGTTGAAGGTATCGTACTCTTCCCTGATAATGCTTCAAGTGCTTGGTACTACTATGATGTAATCGAAGCATCAAACGGTCATGACTATACACGTCGTGAAGATGGTTACCATGAAACATGGTCATCAATTATAACAACAGAAATTAAATAATTAATTTTTGAATTAAAATAACTGCACCTTGTGGTGCAGTTATTTTTTTGCGGTCTGGACAATTTTACTATCTCTGTTTTATGTCGGAAAATTTAGAGCGTATTCCGTTTTCTATAAGTAAATTTATTACCTCGGTTTCTGTAGAAATTGATACAACCCTTCCTTTTGAATTTAATATGATTATGTCAATAAAATAATCAAAGCTTATTAATTTTAAAATTATTCTTGCAGGTGTATTTTCACTTACGGTTATAAGCTTGTTTCTTTTTTTGTGAATATTTTCAGGTATACTTTTGGCTGAAAGAATATCTGAAAGTATAATTTTACTAAGAGCGGCACGTTCACAGCAGAGGTTTGCCATCATAAACGAAACAATGAGAATAAGAGAAAAATTAAACGGGGAAAATATTATAATTACAATGCTTATAAGAAGAAGGAATGCGGTTATAAATTTACTTAAGCAAATCATAAAATTATATGACCTTATAATGCCGAATTTAAGATTAAGGATAGCCCTTAAAAACCTGCCACCATCAAGAGGAAGTGCAGGGATAAGATTAAACAGCCCCATTGTCAGATTTAACGTAAGGAAAAAATTGTAATTGTGAATATTTATATGTCTTTTCATCAGCAGAATTAAGAGGGCGGTAATAAAATTAAAAAGAGGACCTGCGATTGAAATAAACATTTCACTTGCAGAATTAAAAAATGAACTTTCATTTATTTGTGCTGAAATCCCGAATGGTTCTATATAAATCCGCCTGAAGGTGTTGCCTGTAATTTTTATTGCGGCTATGTGGAAAAGCTCGTGAAAAAAGGCGGTCACAAAGGCGGGAAGAAGTACATAAATATATCCGAATCTGAAAGCAGCTAAAAAAAGCGGAATAATCAAAAGATTTATGCTTAATTTGCTTGTGAGATTTATATATAGATAATTTTCCGAACGAAATTTTTTAAAATTAAACTCCTTAAATTTTTTCATTTGAAATACTCTCCGTTTAGTTATTTGTAATATTTGACGGGGGTGTTTTAAATTTATTTACAATTGATGTAACTATACTAAGGTCTGCATCGTATGAAACACCTTCCTTGATTTTTTCTTTAAAATACGCTGAATAGGAAAAAGGTGAGGCTGTAATATATTTTATTAAAACAAAGCAGATAATGGCTGAAATCAGCTGTTTTAAAAAGATTCTCTTTTTGGGGTGGGAATTTGGAATTTCTCTTCTTGAGGTTTTGTAGTTTCTTGTTTCAGATGGCATATGTAAATATATTTCCTTTCGTAATAGTAGATTAATATAGCTTTTTTAAAATTATATTTAAAATTTAGTGAAATTATGCTTGTATATTTTTCTCTGATAGTGTATTATATATATAAATAAATGTAAATACTGAGAGGTTTAAACAGCTATGCTATACGAACAGTTACTTGAAAAATGTCTGCTAAAGGTTCAGAAGCCGGCAAGATATATAGGAAATGAATTTAACAGTGTTCATAAAAGCCATGATGGTCTTATGAGCTTTGCTTTTTGTTTTCCCGATGTGTATGAGGTGGGAATGTCGCACCTTGGAATGAAAATTTTATATCATATGTTAAACGACAGGGATGATACTGTATGTGAGAGGGTTTATGCACCGTGGATTGATATGGAAGAGGAGATGAGAAAGTGCGGACTTCCGCTTCTGTCTCTTGAAAGCCACAAGCCTGTAAGGGATTTTGATATTGTCGGCTTTACTCTTCAATACGAAATGAGCTATTCAAATATTGTAAATATGCTCTCGCTTGCGGAAATACCCTTGTATTCAGAAGACAGAGACGAGGACGATCCCTTTGTCTGTGCAGGCGGTCCTTGTGCATATAACGGTGAGCCTATTGCGGATTTTATTGACTTTTTTATTCTCGGCGAGGGTGAGGAAGTCAATAACGAAATAATGGACGTATATAAGGAATGGAAATCATCTGATAAATCACGTTTTGAATTTTTAAAGGCAATATCAGAAATTGAGGGTATATATGTACCTTCGTTTTATGTGGTTACATATAATGAAGATGGTACAATTAAAAAAATAATTCCCAAGGCTGATTTTGTACCCAAAAAGGTTAAAAAGAGAATAATAAAGGACCTTGATTCGTGTTATGTGCCTGAAAAACTGATAGTTCCGTTTACGGATATAGTGCATGACAGAATTATGCTCGAAATATTCAGAGGCTGTATAAGAGGGTGCAGATTTTGTCAGGCAGGCTACATTTACCGTCCTGTTAGAGAAAGAAGCTGTGATAAGCTTGTGAAAACAGCTGAAAACTGTATTATGAATACGGGATATGAGGAAATGTCACTTTCGTCCTTAAGTACGAGTGACTACACAAATCTTGGTGAGCTTACGGACAAGCTTCTTGAAATTACGGTAGATAAACGTATAAATCTGTCACTTCCGTCTTTAAGGGTTGATAATTTTTCAATGGAGCTTATGGAAAAGGTTCAGAAGGTGAAAAAGAGTGGTCTTACATTTGCACCGGAAGCCGGAACACAGCGTTTAAGAGATGTAATAAACAAAAATGTTCTTGAAGAGGATTTGATGAGAACGGCAAAAATTGCCTTTGAGGGAGGATATAACAGAATTAAGCTTTACTTTATGATTGGTCTTCCTACCGAAACCTTTGAAGATGTTGAGGGTATAGCAGAGCTTGCTCAGAAGGTACTAAATGTGTTTTATGAAATTCCGAAGGAGGAACGTAAGGGCAGAAGCGTCAATATTACCATAAGCACCTCTTCATTTGTACCAAAGCCTCATACACCCTTCCAGTTTGAACCACAAAATTCAATGGAATTGCTTATAGAAAAGCAAAAATTCCTTAAAGAAAAGATAAAATCAAGATGTATAACCTATAACTGGCACCAGAGCGAAGTGAGCTTTCTTGAGGCTGTTTTTGCAAAAGGGGACAGACGACTTTCAAAGGTGCTTGAAGAGGCGAATAAGCTTGGATGTGTATTTGATGGTTGGAGTGATTGCTTCTCTTATGAAAAGTGGGAAGAGGCTTTCAAAAACGCAGGAATTAATCCTGATTTTTATGCGTATAGAAAAATTGAGACAGATGAAATTCTTCCGTGGGATATTATGGATACGGGTGTAACAAAGGAATTTCTTATAAAGGAGCTTGAAAAGGCATACCGTGGCGAGACTACTAAGTCCTGCAGGGATAAATGCAGCGGCTGCGGTGCGGCATCCTTCGGAGGAGGTGTTTGCTTTGAGTAAAAGAAGAATAAAGTTTTCAAAGCTTGGTATGGGTAAGTTTATTTCGCACCTTGATTTGCTCAGAGCTTTTACCCGTGCTATAACAAGGGCTGGACTTCCCGTAAGATATTCAAACGGTTTTAATCCGCACCAGATAATCACTTTTTCACTTCCGCTCGCAGTAGGAGTTACGAGTGAGTGCGAATATACGGATATTGATTTTGAACCGACAGTAAGCGATGCAGAGATAATGGAAAAACTGAATATGTCACTTCCACCTGACCTAAGGGTGTTGTCCGTGGGTGAGCCTTTAATTAGTGCAAATGATATATGTGCCGCAGAGTATAATATAAAGCTTGAAAAATGTATGCTTTCTGAAAAGATACTTGATGAATTTTACGGTCAGGACGAAATAGCGGTTGTAAAAAAGACAAAAAAAGGTGAAAAGACGGTGAATTTAAAGGATTATATCAAAGGCTTTGAAGTAGTCAGTGCGGATGATAAAGGAGCAGAGCTTAATGTGATTTTATCCGCAGGTGGTCAGGCAAATATTAAGCCTGCACTTCTTACCGAAAAAATACTTGAGTTTGCAAAAGCAGATGACGAGGCAGTCACTTTAATACACAGAAAAGAAATATTTTATGAGGCTCAGAAAGAAAATAAAAAAGAAATATTAATTTTTAGTTGACAAACTGCTTATTTTATGGTATTATATTATGGTAACCGCTCAGAAGGGGTTTTAAATGCTGTGTGCTGCCCCCGTTGGCGAGTCTTGGGTAATAGGAGGGATTACGATAATGTACGCAATTATTGAAACAGGCGGAAAACAGTATAAGGTTTCCGAAGGAGATTTTATCTTCGTTGAAAAGCTTGAAGTTGAAGCCGGTGATTCAGTTAAAATCGACAAGGTTTTAGCAGTTGGTGATAATGGTGATTTAAAGGTTGGTGCACCTTATGTTGATGGTGCAAGCGTTGATGCTTC
>JAZQLM010000025.1:0-13813 GCA_045542655.1 Clostridia bacterium
ACCGCTTGGCCTCCGACTTCGAAATTACTGGCGAAACTGTGCAGGACGAGATTATTGACAGCGTTTTTGCAAACTTTTGTGTAGGAAAATAAATTGTAAAGATTTTTAAGGAGTAATTTTTTAGAATGTCAGACGGATTTGAATTAAAATACGACTTTATTGAAAGATGGGGACGAATTTCAAAGCCGGAGCATCTGCAAATTTATATATACCTGTTTATGCGATATAAAAAAGATGGTGTGTATATACCCGTAAAGGATGCTGCGCTTAAGCTTCATATAAAAACAAGTCTTTTGGAGGAAGCCCTTGATTTCTGGGCAACTGCCGGATATGTTGAATTAAACGGCGAGGGATATGCCTTTATTGAAGAAGCACCCTCCCGCCCCCTTGGTAAAAAAAACAGTCCAAAGGCTAAAACGTCCTCTATGAAGGCTCATCTCAGAATGAGACCATCTTATGAGCAGTCTGAAATTGATGCTGCAGCTACGTTAAACGAAAAAATAGACTATATGTTTAAACAGGCTGAGAAAATTCTCGGTAAGCTTCTTAGTACTACAGACCTTGAGCTTTTATACTCCTTTGTTGACTGGCTCGGACTTCCCGTTGAGGTTGTCATAATGCTTCTTAATTACGCCGCCAAGCTCGGAAAGACAGACAAGCGTTATCTTGAAACCCTTGCAATCGACTGGGCAGACAGAGAAATAAACACATATGAGGCAGCGGAAAACTACATAAAAGAAATGGAAGAGGTTCATTCAAACGAATGGAAAATACGAAGCATACTCGGAATTTATGACAGGGCACTTACCCAGACAGAAAAAAAATATATTAAAAGCTGGACAGGCGAAAAGAAATTTTCTCCCAATTTGGTTTCTTCCGCTTACGAACGCACAGTCAACGCTACTGGTAAGCTTAGCTGGGCATATATGAATAAAATCCTTTTAAACTGGGCAGAAGAAGGAATTAAAACACCGGACGAGGCACTTGCGAGAGAGGAAATATTTAAAATTAAAAATGCTCCTGTCAAAAAGCGAACATCTAAACGCAGTAAATTCAACAACTATGAAGATACGAACAAGCACGATTATTCAAACTTTGCAGAAGAAATTCTTAAAGATATGCTTGATGAATAATGATTTTAAGAGGTGATAAAAATGGAGTCAAGTTACACTCTTGCTTTAAAAGAGCTTGAAAATATCCGAAACGGAAACCATCAGATTGACCAGTACCGCCGCAGTGAGGTTCTTGTCAAAATTCCCGAAATCAGCGATTTAGAGGCTGAGCTTATGAAAAACGGAACTGCCCTTTTAAAATGTGTTTTGAACAAAGGTCAGGGCTTTGACGAAATAAAATCAAATATCCAGTCGCTCCAGAAGAAAAAAAGTGATTTACTTGTGAAAAACGGGTTTCCGGAGGATTATTTAGAGGAAACCGTCAACTGTAAGCTTTGCCGTGATACAGGCTTTAAGGACGGAAAACGCTGCAGCTGTCACAAGCTTCTGATTATGAAATATATTAGTCAGAACTCAAATCTTACCGGATATATGAGAAAACAGAACTTTGAAAGCTTTGACTTTTCTCTCTTTACCAATCAGGACTCTGGAAACGACGGAAACGTGTTAAAGGTTGCTAAAAAGCTGTGTGATACAGCCTTGGATTTTGCCGAAACCTTTGATAAAACCGGAAAAAATCTTTATATATCCGGAAATTCCGGAACAGGCAAAACCTATCTTTCAAGCTGTATTGCCAATCGTGCATTGGAGAGAGGAAAGACTGTGTACTATCAGTCTGCATATAAGCTCTTTGAAATGTTTGAAAATGTTAAATTTCAAAAGGGAACCGAAGAGGACAATGATGAGGCGATTAAATATGTTTACGATGCCGACCTTCTGATAATTGATGATATAGGCACCGAATTTGTTACTCAATACACCGCCGCAACCTTCTTTGACATACTAAATTCACGTATCAACAGCTCAAAAAGCACTATAATCTCAACAAACCTGTCTTTTGAGGATATTGAAGAAATCTACGGCACCCGTGTAACATCAAGAATTTACGGTGAATATACCCTCCTTTGTACTATAGGCGAGGATTTAAGACATATTATTAAAAGAAATTCAAAAAAGAACTGATATACAAAACAGCTACAGAGAAATGATAAGATATATTTTCATCAATAATATGTAGGGGACGATGCCCACATCGTCCCGAAAAATCATTTCACTATAGCTATTTTTGTATTTAGTTGTCCCAAAGCACGACTTCTCCTGTTTTTCTTGTTTCATTCATATCAATGAGTCTCTGATTTTCACTTCCACGAAATCTAAGACTTATATTTTTCTTTTCTTCGACAAATTCTCCGTCAACCAAAACATCAATTAACGAAAGAAGCTCGTCTGTCACACTGCATCTGCATCTGTCACAGCTTTCCTTTCCCGTAAGCTCCTCATAAGTATAGCCGCTGAAAAACCATATTGTTTTATCCGGCATTTGAGCTTTTATACGTTTTATAAACGGAAGAAGCACCTTTTGATTTTCAATCTCAAAGGGTTCACCGCCAAGCACCGTAATTCCCCTGATATAATCCGGCTTTAACGACTCAATAATTCTTTCCTCTGTATCTTTTGTAAATTCTTCACCGTAACTGAAATTCCACGTTTCAGGATTAAAGCACCCCTTACAGTGGTGTGTACATCCCGATACAAAAAGTGAGGTTCTTACCCCTACGCCATTTGCAATATCATTAAATTTTATATTTCCGTAATACATATCATACCTCTGCATAAAATTACTTGCTGTGACAAAAGCCACAGCAAGTAGTTATTATTTATAAGTGCATAACTCTTTCCTTAATTTCCTGCGTTCTTCCCTGATTCCAGAACTGTGTTCCAATATAACCGCAGGTACGTCTTGCAACATTCATTCTCTCCTGATCACGGTTTTCACAATTCGGACATTCCCAGATAAGCTTTCCGTCTTCGTCCTTCTTAATCTGAATTTCGCCTTCGTAACCGCACACATGACAGTAATCGCTTTTCGTGTTAAGCTCAGCGTACATTATGTTGTCATAGATAAATCTGATAATTTCCACAACTGCATCAATATTATTCTGCATATTCGGAACTTCAACATAGCTGATAGCACCGCCCGGTGACAATGCCTGGAATTTGCTTTCCAATTGCAGCTTAGAAAAAGCATCAATTTCCTCTGTTACATGAACATGGTATGAGTTTGTAATATAATTTTTATCCGTAATTCCCGGAATAACACCAAAACGCTTCTGCAACGCCTTAGAGAACTTATATGTTGTAGATTCAAGCGGTGTTCCGTATAATGAGTAATGGATATTTTCCTCATTTCTCCACATCATACAAGCATCGTTAAGCTTTTGCATAATTTTAAGTCCAAGCTCCTCGCCCTCTGCTTCGGTAAGCTTTTTACCACTCAGTGCATACACACATTCCCAAAGACCTGCATAACCGAGAGAAATCGTTGAATATCCCCCGTGAAGAAGCTTATCAATAGTCTCACCTTTTCCAAGACGTGCAAGAGCACCGTGCTGCCAAAGGATAGGAGCAGCATCAGTCGTAGTCCCCTCAAGTCTTTCGTGACGGCACTTTAATGCTCTGTGGCAAAGCTCAAGGCGGTCATTTAAAACCTCCCAGAATCTCTTTAAATCTCTTCCCGCTGTAAGTGCAACATCAACAAGATTGAGAGTTACAACACCCTGATTAAATCTGCCGTAATACTTCGGTTTTCCTTTTTCGTCAACATATGGTGTAAGGAAGCTTCTGCAGCCCATACAGGTATAGCAGTTACCGTTACCGTTTGAATCGACTTTAAGCTGAAGCATAATTTTTTCCGAAATATAATCCGGAACCATACGCTTTGCTGTACATTTTGCAGCAAGCTCAGTAAGATAATAATAGGGTGATTCCTTATTGATATTATCTTCTTCAAGAACATAAATAAGCTTAGGGAATGCAGGTGTTATATAAACGCCTTTTTCATTCTTTACACCCTCATAACGCTGCCGGAGTACTTCTTCTATTATTATCGCAAGGTCCTTCTTCTCCTGCTCATTTTTAGCTTCTCCGAGATACATAAACACTGTTACAAACGGTGCTTGCCCGTTTGTTGTCATAAGTGTTACTACCTGATACTGTATAGTCTGGACACCACGCTTAATTTCATCCCTTATACGTCCTTCAACTATCTCAGAAATTGCATTTTCATCAGCCTGAATACCAAGCTGCTCAATCTCTTTTTTAACATCTGCTCTTATCTTCTCTCTTGAAATCTGAACAAAAGGAGCAAGATGTGTAAGTGAAATACTCTGTCCGCCGTACTGTCTGCTTGCAACCTGTGCAATAATCTGAGTTGCAATATTGCACGCCGTTGAAAAGCTGTGCGGTTTTTCAATCATCGTTCCGCTTATTACAGTACCGTTCTGTAGCATATCCTCAAGATTTACAAGGTCACAATTGTGCATATGCTGAGCAAAATAATCTGCATCATGGAAATGAATAATACCCTCATCGTGAGCCTTTACTATATCTTCGGGAAGCAGGAGTCTTCTTGTTATATCCTTACTTACCTCACCTGCCATATAGTCACGCTGTACACTGTTTACGGTAGGATTTTTGTTTGAATTTTCCTGCTTTACCTCTTCGTTATTACATTCAATAAGACTCAATATCTGATTGTCAGTAGTGTTTGACGTTCTTATAAGGCTTCTTGTATATCTGTAACGGATATAACGCTTTGCTGTTTCATAAGCACCTTGCTTCATTAAAAGAGTTTCGACAAGCTCCTGAATTTCCTCCACAGAAAGTGCTCTGTCCATACATTTAGCAGTTTCCTCTACAGTCTGAGCTATGCCGTTTATCTGCCACTGACACAGCTCTCTTTCGTCCGTTGTAGCAGTGTTAGCTTTATCAACAGCCATTATAATCTTATTGCGGTCAAATATTTCTTCCGAACCGTTTCTCTTGATAATTTTCATCTAACTCTTCTCCTTCCCTCTTTTTTATTAAAATTTCCCAATAATTTTTGCAATTATATGTACTTTTCCTGACAATTAAACAGAAAAAATTTCAAGCTACAGCTTTAAGTATAGTATAAAAAACTTAGGCTGTCAACACCTTTTTTTACTACTTTTTACAGGAAACCTCTGAAACCCTTACCACAAGCGGTTTGGTGTATAAAAATTTTTTTACACAATATCTTGTGTTTTTTGTAAAATTTCCTTTTTCTGTAAATTTCATTTAAAATGTAATAATAAAACATAGAAAAAGCGGCAAACTAATTTATGGTTTACCGCAAAAATTCTATTCAATTACTTTTAGGCTACGCAAGGACCGGAGTGTAAACTCTGCCCGATAATATCAAAACATCTGCACCCTCAAACACCGCTTTCACCTCCCCATAAAAATATTTTATGTTTTTTCGGGATATATATAATAGGTAAAAGATAATGTTTGAGGAAAGAGTTTTTTGTTAGTATATCAAGCCGCCGCTTACGGACGTTCCTCGCTGAGCTTTACAGAAACCTTCTGAGTAAGGCCTGTGCTGTACTTATAAACTTCCATCTGTAAAAATTCACCCGGCTTGTGAGTATCTTTAATTTTGTTAAGCTCATCTGTGCTCTTAACTTCTTTTCCGTCAGCCTTTACTATAATATCCCCCTGCTCGAAGCCTGCAACCTCGGCACCGCTTCCCTGCTGAACAGACATAACCTGAACACCCATAGGCCAGCCCTGTCTTACAGACATATATTCTGTAACGTCACGGCTTGAAATTCCTATAACGGGACGTCCCTTAACATATCCGTACTGCATAAGGTCTGAAATAATCGGCATTGCCTCTGAAATCGGAATAGCAAATCCCATACCTTCAACAGATGAAGATGAAATCTTAACCGCATTTATACCTATAACCTGTCCATAGCTGTTTACAAGTGCACCGCCCGAATTACCCGAGTTTATTGCCGCATCGGTCTGGATAACGTTCATAGTTCTGTTTTCAACATTAATTGTTCTGTTTACCGCACTGATAATTCCCTGCGTAGTACTTCCGAAAAATTCAAGACCTAAAGGATTTCCGATTGCAATAGCCTTTTCACCGACCTCAAGCTTTGTTGAGTCGCCAAGCTCTGCTACAGTCAATGCCTCATCAGGTGTAATCTTAATAACAGCAAGGTCGGTTTTCGCATCCTTTCCTACAACCTTAGCCTCGTATTCAGAACCCGTATTAAGTGTAACAGTAACCTTTGTTGCACCGTCAATAACGTGATTATTTGTAACGACATAACCGTCCTCACTGATGATTATACCGCTTCCTGAACCCTCCTGAGTGGTAGTTGTTCCAAATATACTCATAACACTCTGTATCTGACTTGTAATACCTACAACAGACGGTCCTACCTTTTTGGAAATATCAACTGTAGAAAGCTCCATTCCCGTTTCAACAGTCTGCTTAGCACCTGACGTCTTAGAATTACCTGCTTCATTCATCTTCTGCACAACAGAATTTTTTCTCACAGCACCTCTCGTACCGCCCATATGATAACCGGCAGCAAAAATTCCGCCGAGAACAGCCATATTAAGAACTGCCGCACATACTGCAACTGCAATATATCTCTTCATACTTGGATTTTTAAATTTTGTTTTATTTCCTTTTTTATCCATAAAAGAAGTAATAAGAGACCGCTGGTAATCATCAGCATTCCACTCAGGCTTTTTCTCAAAAACAGCGTTAGGCTCTACAACCTCAGCTTCACTGTCATATGCTTCACTTTCCTTAAGAATGTTTTCAAGTGCTTCCTTATTTTCTAATTCAAAATTTTCTGTAATATCATTATTCTGCGGAGCTTCGTTATTTTTAAACTCATTAAAATCCTTGTTAAATTCGTTCATAATCAATTTCCTCCTTTTTTATCCTTTTATATGTTTAAGTATAGCAGATGTTTATTAATAATATGTGAATAAACTGTAAAAATAATTAATATATTTTTTTAACTTTTATTTAACATTTTTTGCTGTATCAAGAGAAAAAATAAATTTTGCAAATTTACCCTCTTCACTTTCAAGTCTTATGTCCTTACCGTGCCGCATAAGAATATCCTTCACGAGAAACAAGCCTATTCCCGTGCCGTCCTTATTTGTACTTCTTGACTTGTCTGCCTTATAAAACCTTTTAAAAATATACGGCTTATCTTCATTTGAAATACCAATTCCGCTATTAAAAACACTTATTATTGTTTCCTGCTTCTTATATTCTGCGTTTATTATGATTTCGCCGCCCTCATTTGTAAACTTCACGGCATTATCAAGAAGATTTGTCATCACTCTCTTTATGGAATCATAATCAGCATTTACATACATAGAATCATACTCAAAATTAAGCTCCACATTGATTTTTTTTGCTTCGAGCCTTCCGTCTAAGCTGATAACGCTGAGCCGTATCATTTCCGTAATATCAAAATCCTTCTTTTTAAGCTGAAAGCTGCCGTTATTCATTCTCGTAACATCAAGAAAATCATTTACAAGCTTGGTAAGTCTTGCCATTTCGTCCTTTACGATTTTCAAATAATCGTTTTGTTTTTCTTCGGGAATTGCACCGTCTAAAATTCCGTCTACGAAACCGCTTATGGTTGTCATCGGAGTTCTTAGTTCGTGTGATACATCAGAAATAAAATTATCCTTAATTTTTTCTGTTCGCTCAAGCTCGTCCGCCATATTGTTAAAGTTATTCGCAAGCTCACGAAGCTCTTCAATATTATTAATTCCCCTGCTCAGATCTATCCTTTCATCAAATTCCCTTTTTGCAAATTTGTTTACCGAATTTCCGATTTGTTTTATTGAAAATGAGAGCTTTTTTGAAACAATATACGAAATAATAAATACTCCGCCTATAACCAAAAGCATAGAAACGAGCATAATTTTTATGATAAGCATTTCCGCTTGTCTTGTCTCGGGATAGGGCATACTTATCATAATAGCACCAAGTACATTTTTATCATCAAACTTATCAACGACAGGAATTTGCAGGGTAAACATATTCGACTTAAACATACCGCCCATATTTCCCTTTACAATATTTTCCCTGTTTGAAAGCACATCCCTGCAAAACTGCTCCTCTACCTTTGTAACAGAGTCATCAAATGGCTCAGTCACAACCGAGTGCATAAGTATGTTGCATTTATTGTCGATTATAATAATATCCCTGTTTGAGCTTATCGAAAACCCACGCAGCACCGTATGCAGATACTCGCTTGAATTTCCGTGCTTTATAAGCTCTTCTATCGCCACCGCATTACCCTTAAGCTTATTTTCCGTATCCTTTGAAATAAAAGCCGTAATCATACCGAAAACTATAAGTGTAAAAACGGTTACCGCAATAAAAGCGGATAAAATATTATTTATAAATATTTTTGAGAAGATGCTCTTTTTCTTTTTAAACATTTTTTCAATCCTCTTTTATTCAGTGCTGAATTTATAACCAACGCTCCATATAGTCTTAAGCTTCCACGGCTTGTCGCCCTTTTCGATTTTTTCTCTTATCCTTTTTATATGAACATCAACCGTTCTTGAATCCCCGAAAAACTCATATCCCCACACTTCATCAAGAAGCTGATTTCTCGTAAATACCTTGTTGGGATTTTTTGCAAGATAATAAAGAAGCTCAAATTCCTTAGGCGGCATTTCAATAAGCTCATCATCAAGATATACCTCATATGTGGTCTGATTTATTTTAAGTCCGTCAAAAACAAGCTCGGCATCCTTTTCTTCCTTTAAATTTTCGCTTACATCAAATCTTCTTAAAACCGCTTTAATACGGGCAACCAGCTCCTTTGGTTCAAAAGGCTTTACGATATAATCATCTGCCCCAAATTCAAGTCCTAAAACCTTGTCAACCGTCTCCCCTTTGGCTGTAAGCATAATAATAGGTACACTGCTCTCTTCCCTTATCTCCCGACAAACCTGCCAGCCATCCTTTTTAGGCATCATCACATCGAGGAGAATTATATCAGGCTTAATAAGACGGAACATTTCAATCGCAACCTCGCCATCATTCGCCTGAACCGTCCTGTAGCCCTCCTTTTCGACATATATCCTTATAAGCTCACAAATATTTTTTTCATCATCAACAATCAAAACTGTTTTAGCAGTATTTTCTGCCATAAGCTTCCCTCCAGACAATTTTCATTTCAACTAAAATATACCATAAAAATATGAAATATTTATGAACAATTAAGAAATTTTTTGAGAACATAAATTTATAAAAAGTTATGGCTGTTTAAAAACCTCGTTTTTAAACAGCCTTATCCTTTTATTTCATATTAATAGCTTCCTTTGCCTTTTCCACGATTGTCTTAACATCAAGACCGTATTCTTCAAGAAGCTTTGCAGGAACACCTGATTTACCGAATACATCCTTTGTTCCCACTCTTTTAACCGGAACCGGAGCATTTTCAGCTAATGCTTCCGCAACAGCCGAACCAAGTCCGCCGATTATATTATGCTCTTCACAGGTAACAATTGCACCCGTTTCCTTTGCAGCCTTAACTATTATTTCAACATCAAGAGGCTTTATGGTTGCAATATTTATCACTCTTGCACTTATACCCTCTTTTAAAAGCTCTTCCCTTGCCTTAAGCGCCTCCGGAACCATAAGACCTGTTGCAACAAGTGTAACATCGCTTCCGTCTTCAAGCATAACGCCTTTTCCGATTTCAAACTTGTAATTCTCATCAAAAATAACCGAAGCAGCAAGTCTTCCAAATCTTAAGTACACAGGACCTTCGTATTCAATAGCTGCTTTAACCGCCATAATAGCTTCATTACCATCGGCAGGATTAATAATTACCATATTAGGAATTGTACGCATAATGCCTATATCCTCAAGACACTGATGTGTTGCACCGTCCTCGCCTACAGAAATTCCTGCATGAGTTGCACCGATTTTTACGTTAATCTTCGGATAGCAAATAGAATTTCTCACCTGTTCAAAGGCACGTCCTGCCGCAAACATTGCGAATGAGCTTGCAAATACTGTTTTTCCGCAAGTTGCAAGTCCTGCTGCAACAGACATCATATTTCCCTCAGCAATACCCATATTTATAAATCTTTCGGGAAATTCCTTTTTAAACACATCTGTCTTGGTAGATTTGGAAAGGTCTGCATCTAAAACAACTATATTTTTATCTGAACCAAATTCTTTAAGAGCGTCACCGTATGCTTCACGGGTTGCTTTCTTTTCTCCAACTTTATACATTATCTGTCACCTCCGAGACTTTCAATTATTTTATCAAGCTCGCATACAGCCTGATTGTACTGTTCCTCATTCGGAGCAGCACCGTGCCACGAAGCAACATTTTCCATAAAGGAAACATCTTTTCCCTTTATACTCTTTGCAAGTATCAATGACGGCTTTCCTTTAACTGTCTTTGCTTCCTCAACGGCTCTTTCAATGTCCTCAAAGCTGTGTGCATCGGCATTTATAACATTCCATCCGAAAGCCTTGAATTTTTCGTCAAAAGGACACGGATTCATTACATCGGAGATATTACCATCTATCTGAAGACCGTTAAAATCAAGGAACACAGTAAGATTATCAAGCTTATAATGAGCCGCAAACATCGCTGCCTCCCATACCTGACCTTCTTCACTCTCTCCATCACCAAGAATTGCGAAAACTCTGTAATCCTTATTATCAAGCTTACCGGCAAGTGCCATTCCGCAAGCCGCACTGATTCCCTGACCGAGTGAGCCTGTTGACATATCAACCCCCGGAACTCCTTTCATATCGGGATGTCCCTGAAGATAGCTGTCGCAATTTCTGAAAGTCTTTATATCATCTTTCGGAATAAATCCACGTTCAGCAAGTGCACCATATAGTGCCGGAGCACAATGTCCCTTTGAGAGAACAAATCTGTCTCTGTTTTCATCCTTTGGATTTTCAGGGTTTACATTCATTTCCTTCATATACAGATATGTAAGTATATCCGCACAGGAAAGAGAACCTCCCGGATGTCCAGATTTGGCACTATAAACGGCTTCCAACGCCATTTTTCTTATATGTGCCGCCGAAAGCTTCAATGATTTTACTTCTTCCTTGTTCATATATTGTCTAACCCTTTCCGTTACACCTATAGCGTAACTCCTTTTATGTTAATTTTAATAATTTTTAAAACCATTTCCCAATACCTCTTTAGTATCGGTTACAATTACGAAAGCATTTTTATCTGTTTCGTAAATAATATTTTTAAGCTTACTTATTTCAAAACGTCTTACAACGCACAAAAGTGTATTTTTTTCATTATGCGTATACGGCGAATACCCCATAAAACAGGTTGTCCCCCTTGAAAGTCTGTCCGAAATGCTTTTCGCAATTTCATCGGGAAGCTCCGAGACAATAAATACCGCCTTTGCATAATCCACACCCTCGACTATCGCATCAACCATATAACTGCTGACTAAAAGGGAAAGCGTTGAATAAAGCACCGTCTCCCAGGTTTTAAACACCAAGCCTGCAATCAGAACTATAACAGCATCCACCAGTGCAACAAAATTTCCTGTAGAAAAGCCTTTAAACCTTTTCTTTAAAAGCATAACTACAATGTCCGTTCCGCCGGTTGTCGCCCCAAAACGAAAGACTATTCCTGCACCCGCACCAACAAAAGCACCGCCGAAAACCGATGAAAGAATTATATCACTTGTTATCGGTTTAAAGCTCTCAAAAAATGACGTAAATACAGAAAGCAGAATCATCCCCAAAAAGGAATGAATAACATAACTTCTGCTGAAATTTTTAGCCCCGAAAACAAAAATCGGAATATTTATAATAAATATCAGCACACCTACGGGAACGCCCGTAAGATAATGAAGCACGGTCGAAAGTCCGCTTATGCCTCCCGGTGCAATCTGTGACGGAACAAGAAATAAATCAAGTCCAAGTGCCATTATTATGCTTCCGAGAATTATCGCAAAATATTTTCTTAGCTTTTCCAAATTTCATCAATCCTTTTTCTAAATTGTTATGTACAAAAGGATTGAAAAATTTTTCCGCTAATTAAAATCATCAACCAGATATTTCATAAGAAATTTTATTCTGTCAGAATTTTTCATGAGATAGAGATAACCGATAAGTGCCTCTATACCCGTTGCCGATTTATAATCTCTGAGTACAGCATTTTTCGGCGGCCGGGAATTTGTATTTCTGCCTCTTTTGTAGACAGCTTCCTCTTCCTCTGTAAGTATATCCTTAATTTTCATATATAAATCCGACTGAGATTTATTATTTACAAGATTTGCTGCCGCCCTGTGTAAATCCTTGACGTGTGCGTTTTTCTCCCTTATAAGATATGTTCTTACATACAGTTCAAAAACACAGTCACCTATATAGGCAAGCACGAGCGGAGAATACTGTGCTGGGGGAACTGTGTCCCCCACATTAAATTCATTTATAAAGGAATCAAGCATTTTTATTCCCTCGTAATCTGCTGTCCCATTGCAGTATCTTTTACAATTATTCCCATTTCTCTCAATTTATCTCTAAGCTCGTCAGATTTTGCCCAGTCCTTGTTTGCTCTTGCAAGCTTTCTTTCTTCAAGAATTTGTTCAACCTCAGAGCTTGTTTCACCGGCTCCTGACTTTTTAAAGAGGCCGAGAACATCGCCAAGCTCTCTTATCATATCACAGGCATACACGCATATTCCGGCAGACGGATTTGTGTCTGCAGTTATACTCTTATTTACCTCTGTAACAATCTCAAATACCGCCGCAATCGCATCAGCTGTATTAAGGTCATCATCCATTGCAGCAATATATTTCTTCTTTAACTCATCAAGCTTTTTAACAATTTCAGCTTCATTTTCCGAAATTTTTTCAACCGCTGCCTTTGACTTTAAAAATTCAAGAGTTTCAAGACAGTTATATATCCTGTCAAGTCCCGATTTAGCAGCCTCCATAAGTTCCTTGCTGAAATTAATCGGACTTCTGTAGTGAGCGGAGAGCATAAAAAACCTGATTACTTCATAGTCAAATTCATCAGCTATCTCTCTTACCGTAAAAAAGTTTCCAAGAGATTTTGACATTTTTTTATTATCTATATTAATATACCCATTGTGCATCCAATAATTCGCAAACTGACAACAATTTGCAGCCTCACTCTGTGCAATTTCATTTTCGTGATGCGGGAATATAAGGTCCTGACCGCCGCTGTGAATATCTATTGTTTTTCCAAGATATTTATTAGCCATAGCACTGCATTCAATATGCCAGCCGGGCCTTCCCATTCCCCACGGACTCTCCCACGCAGGCTCACCCGGCTTCTGTTTTTTCCAGAGTGCAAAGTCCATAGGATCATTCTTATCCTCATTAACGTCAATTCTCGCACCGCTCTCTAAGTCCTCAAGCGGCTGATGTGAAAGCTTTCCGTATTCTTTAAACTTCTTTGTGGAATAGTATACATCACCGTCTTTATTGTAGGCATACCCCTTATCCTCAAGAGTCTTTACAATATCTATGATGGAGTCTATATTTTCTGTAGCTCTCGGATGAACCGTTGCCTCTTTTATTCCAAGACCTTTTGCATCGGTAAAATACTCAGCTATATATCTTTCAGCGAGCTCCTTTACGGTAATACCCATCTCGTTTGCATTTTTAATCATTTTGTCATCAATGTCAGTAAAATTCTGAACGAAAGTAACATCATATCCCGAATATTCAAGGTATCTTCTGAGCGTGTCAAAAATTATAAACGGTCTTGCATTTCCGATATGAAAATAGTTATAAACCGTAGGACC
>JAZQLM010000026.1:0-1563 GCA_045542655.1 Clostridia bacterium
CGTTAAATGCTTCAGACAGCAGAGTTGCGGTTATAACAGGTCCTAATATGGCTGGTAAATCCACATATATGAGGCAGCCCGCTCTTATTGTGCTGATGGCTCAGATGGGAAGCTTCGTGCCTTGTGAAAGTGCAAGTATAGGCATTGTTGATAATATTTTTACCCGTGTGGGGGCGTGTGACGATTTATCATCGGGGCAGAGTACGTTTATGGTTGAAATGAATGAGGTTGCGTATATTCTTGATAATGCGACTTCAAAGAGCCTTATTATCCTTGATGAAATCGGGCGTGGAACGAGTACCTATGACGGACTTAGTATTGCGTGGTCGGTGGTTGAATATATAGCTAATCGTAAAAAGTGTGGGGCGAAAACTCTTTTTGCCACACATTACCACGAGCTTACCGAGCTTGAGGAAAAGATTGACGGTGTTAAAAATTACTGTATTGCCGTTAAAAAGCGTGGCGAGGATATAACCTTTTTAAGAAAGATAATAAGAGGCGGGGCTGACGGAAGCTACGGTATTGAGGTTGCCGGTCTTGCCGGAGTGAAAAAAGAGGTTACAAAAAAAGCAAGAGAAATTTTGACTGCTCTTGAGCTAAGAGACGGAGAAAGACCGCCTGAAAACAAAAAGCTTCCGAAGGCAAAGACTGCCAGAGATGATTTGCAGATGAGCTTTTTGAGTATGGAGGATAATGAAATTTTATCAGAATTAAAGGCTCTTAATCTTGATGTTATGACGCCTGTTGAGGCACTTACCAAGCTTTATGAGCTTAAAGCAAAGGCACTTAATAATTAGAAGAAGGGTATAGAATATGGCAGATATCAGAGTTTTGCCGCAGAGTGTTGCGGATAAAATTGCTGCCGGAGAGGTTTGTGAAAGACCTGCTTCGGTTTGTAAGGAGCTTGTTGAAAATTCAATAGATGCGGGAGCGGATAAAATCACTGTTGAAATTAAAAACGGCGGTATAAAGTATATCCGTGTCACCGACAACGGAAGCGGCATAGAGTCTGATTTTGCCGAGGTAGCTTTTCTTCGCCATGCAACAAGTAAGCTAAGAGAAATAGACGACCTTGACCTGCTTGATACAATGGGCTTCAGAGGCGAGGCTCTTGCGAGTATCTGTGCAGTTGCAAGGGTTGAGCTTATAACAAAAACCAAAAATTCAGAGCTTGGAACACATCTTGTAGTCGAGGGCGGTAAAGCAGGAGAAAAAACCGAAATTGCCTGTGCTGACGGAACAACAATGATTGTAGAGGATTTGTTTTTAAATATCCCTGCAAGAATGAAGTTTATGAAAAAGGACTCGACGGAGGCCGGATATGTGGCGGATGTTCTCGGAAGAATAGCTCTCTCAAAGCCTACTGTTTCAATAGAGCTTATAAGTGATGGAAAACAGATTTTTAAAACAACGGGTGATTCAAAGCTTTCAAATACAGTTCTTAAAATTTACGGAATAGAGTGTGCAAAGGCTCTTTGCGACGTTGAATACGAAAATAACGGGATAAAAGTCAGGGGTGTTGTCGGAAAGCCTGAAATTGCGAGGGGAAACAGGACAAGGCAG
>JAZQLM010000027.1:0-3190 GCA_045542655.1 Clostridia bacterium
TTTTTTGCAATTCTTAAGAAAACGTCCTTCATTGACAGAACACCATCAACCTCGGATTTATGTACAGTGAGCAGGTCCTTTACGCTGGTTGCCTTTGCGGCACAGGGACTTATAAAAAATATTCCTATTTCTTCAGGGTTAAGACCGGTTTTTTCCACAGCCTTAGTACGCGCAAGCTTTGCTGAAATTTCCATAGGTGACCTGAGCGGAATTATATTCTGCACAAGGTTTGGAAACTTAACCGCGATAAGGCGAAGAACAGCAGGGCAGGCGGAGGATATGGACGGTCTGTGAAGCTCGCCCGACTTTAAAAGCTCCCTTGTCTTTGCATTAACCTGACGTGCCCCCTCGGCAACCTCAAAAACATCATCAAAGCCGCTTTCGGTAATTGCGGTAAGTATCATATTCACATCCTCTGCGATAGAAAACTGACCGTAAAAAGCGGGAGCGGTAAGTGCAATTTTGTATTTGAAATTTTCGAGTGCCTCAAAGCCGTCTGTAACTGCCTTTTTTGCGTGATAAGGACAGACTCTGATACATTCACCACAGTCAATGCAGCGTTCTTTAAGTATTTTAGCCTTGCCGTTCTGTACTCTTATAGCCTGTGTGGGACAGGGCTTAAGACAATTTGTACAGCCCTTGCAAAGCTCTTTATCCAAAGTAACTGAATGCCAGTATTTCTCCAAAAAATATCACTCCTTTGAGTTGATAACGAGTTTTACAACGGTTCCTTCGCCGATTTTTGTATCTATGTACATTTCGTCGGTGTATTTTTTCATATTGGGAAGCCCCATACCTGCAGCGAAGCCAAGCTCTCTTACTTTATCGCCGGCGGTTGAAAAGCCTGCCTGCATAGCCTTTTCGATGTCGGGAATACCGGGACCTGTATCCTTCATAATGATTTCTATTTTATCCGGAAAAATAGAAACATCAATGCTTCCGCCGTTTGCATGAATGACCATATTGATTTCGCCCTCATACATAGCGATAGCACATTTTCTGACAGTTTCGGGGGAAAATCCGAGCTGATTTAATTTTTTCTTAACTGTAGATGAGGTTTCGCCGGCTCTTGTAAAATCATCCGGATCGACCTCGTAATGAAAATTAAGTGCTGCTCCCAAAATTAACCCTCCTCTTTAACGTCGGATGTGTTTTGTTCGTTGGTTAAACCGTTTGAGTAAAGTCTTCCGCAGGAAACGTAAAGCGGAAGCTCGGTTGAGAATATAACCATATTCTTCTCGTCAGCCAGTTTAAGAGTAGTTTCGTCGGGCATTTTTCCACGAACAAAAACTATGGCTGAAATATCCATCATTTCGGCAGTTCTTATAACCTGTGGGTTTACAAGTCCCGACAAGAGAAGTGCTCTGTCCTTTACAAACGCTAAAACATCGCTCATAAGGTCACAGCCGCAAGCGGAATTAACTTCATTTTCGAGCTTGTCTCCGCCGCAGAGAATTTTAGCGGATAAAAGCTCCTGCACCTTCAGTAATTTCATTTTTTTCCTCCATTCAAATTGTATTTATATATGTCGGTAGCGAATAGTAAAGCTTGCATGTTTTATTCGTTACCTGTTTTTTCCTGCAAGATATTCGTGAATCCAGCCTTTTTTATTTTTTATTGAAAAATAACCCATAACAGTCGCAAAAAATGCACCTATGCAGTCGATAACAATATCCTTCATAGTATCCGAGATTGCATCGTGACCGATTAGCAGTGTTCCGTCTTTAAGCATAAACTTCTGCATATTAAGTCCCATAAATTCGTCTGCTGTAAATTCGTAAATTTCCCATACTGTGCCTACAGCAAGAGAAAAGCAGAAAGCAAAAAGAGCAAGAAAGAACGGGGACAAATTCATACGGACTTTGGTGTCGTGGTTTAAGATTGCGACAGCCATAAAACCGAAAAGTCCCGTCATAACCGAACTCATACAATGAAGAATATCGTCCCAGAATGGTATGACGTAATAAAAATGCCTTACCTCGCCGAGGAAAATTGCACAGTATAAAAATATAATGTAGATAAAATACAAAACGGTGGGTATCTCGAACTTAGATTTTCGTGAAACCATTGCCGGAAGATGGATTACCACTATGCCTAAAGCACACTGGATAAGCATAAGAACATAATCCGCCTTAACTCTGTCGGCGGTATCTGAGCTGATATTTTTTGAAAAGACTATTCTGAATATAAGATATACTGTGGGAATAATAAAACTGATAAGAGTTCCCCAGTACATAAAAATAAGCAGTCGTCTTGGAGTAAAAGTTTTTTTCACGTCAAAATCTCCTTTAAAATGTATCACCGGTTCGGGCTGTTTTTATATACTTCTGTAAAAAGGCACAGCCTCGGATTTTTTAATAAGCAAATCGGGAAATTCACAGCTCAGCACATCATATAAATACTGAGTGATAATGTTTTCCGTTTCAAAATGCCCTGCATCAATAAGGTTAAGTCCAAGCTCAGAGGCACTTTGTGCGTGGTGATGACCGAGGTCAGAGGTAAGGTAGACGTCCGCACCTGAATTATATGCGGCAGACAGCATACTTCCGCCGCTTCCCGTACACAGTGCAACGGTTTTGACGGTTTCACTGCCGTTTCCGAAAACCTTGATTGCAGTTGAGCCGAGGGAAACCTTTACAAAGTCTGCAAAATCGTCCAAGGTCATAGGCGTGTCAAGCGTTCCAACTCTTCCGATATTGTCGATGGGTGTGCCGTCAGCTGCAAAAAGCTCCTCGGAATAGTATTCACGCACGCCCGAAAGACCGATTTTATCTGCAAGAAGGTCGTTCATACCTCCGCTTGCCTTGTCGAAATTTGTGTGCATACTGTAAACGGAAATATCATTTTTTATAAGCTCCCGAAGCATAGTTCCTGTGCCTGCATCCTCTGTAATGCTCTTTATGGGCTTAAAAATCAGGGGATGGTGTGAAATGATAAGCTCAGCACCGAAGGCCTTTGCCTCGCAAACCGTATCACAGGTGACATCAAGAGCGACTAAAACTTTATTAACGCTTTGTCCCTCATCGCCGACCATAAGACCTACATTATCCCATTCTTCCTTTAGTTCTTCAGGAAACCTGCCTCGTAAGAAGCTTAAAATATCCTCTAAGTCTACCATTTTTATCACCTTTTTATTATGCTGTCAGATTTTTTATATCCTCATACAGCTTTTTTATTTCAGAAAGTCTTG
>JAZQLM010000028.1:0-3086 GCA_045542655.1 Clostridia bacterium
ATTTTCAATGTTTATGTTGTCTTCAGCAAAAGCCTGTGAAATTTTGTTAAGCATTGTAGGAATGTTCTTGTGAGCAATTGCCATTCTTGAGCCTGTAACTATAAGTCGGATCGTAGCCATGTCGTTCTGTGAGCCAAGGAGTTGTTCCATGGAGTTGTCTTCCTAAGACCGCTTGGCCTCCGACTTATTTTCAATGTTTATGTTGTCTTCAGCAAAAGCCTGTGAAATTTTGTTAAGCATTGTAGGAATGTTCTTGTGAGCAATTGCCATTCTTGAGCCTGTAACTATGCCCATATCGCAGTTGGGGAAGTTTACAGAGTTCTTGATGTTTCCGTTTTCAAGGAAGTCCTTAAGCTCAGCAGCAGCCATAACTGCACAGTTGTCCTCACTCTCAGGTGTTGATGCACCAAGGTGCGGCATAACTATAACATTGTCATCAGCCAAAAGTGCATCTGATGCAAAGTCTGTAACATATGCGGAGAGAGTGCCGTCAGCAAGAGCTGCGATTACGTCTGCATCGCATACAAGCTCACCTCTTGAGAAGTTCAAAAGACGTGCACCCTTCTTCATTTTTTTGAATGCGTCAGCATTAAACATTCCCTTTGTCTGGTCAGTTGCAGGAACGTGAACACTTATGTAGTCACTTTCTGTGAGAACAGTATCAATATCGTTTGCCTTTTTAGCACTTCTTGTCATATGCCAAGCTGAATCGATTGAAAGGTAGGGATCGTAGCCGATTACATTCATACCGAGTGCGTGAGCGGCATTTGCAACTCTTACACCGATTGCACCGAGTCCGATAATACCCAAGGTCTTACCTTGAATTTCAGGTCCTGCAAAGTTTGACTTACCCTTTTCAACGAGCTTAGAAACTTCACTGCCGTTTCCCTGTAAGGTCTTTGCCCATTCAATACCTTTAACTATTTTTCTTGAAGCAAGGAAAAGTCCGGCAATAACAAGCTCCTTAACGGCATTTGCGTTTGCACCGGGTGTATTAAATACAACAATGCCCTTTTCACTGCATTTGTCAATCGGGATATTGTTTACACCGGCACCCGCTCTTGCGATAGCTGAAAGACTTTCAGGAAGCTCCATTTCGTGCATATTAAAGCTTCTGAGTATTATACCGTCGGGATTTTCAACCTCGTCGCCGCAGGTATATTTTTCATCGAGAACATCAAGTCCGATTTTTGCAATCTTATTTAAAGTCTGAACCTTATACATTTTTAAAACTCCTTCTAAAATTTAAGCGTTTTCTTTTTCAAATTTTTCCATAAAGGCAACTAAAGCTTCAACACCTTCGATTGGCATAGCATTGTAGATGCTTGCTCTCATACCGCCAACTGAACGGTGACCTTTGAGGTTTACAAAGCCTGCTTCCTTTGCCTCTTTTATAAACTTTGCATTAAGCTCTTCATCATCAGTAACAAAAGGAACATTCATAAGTGAACGGTCTTCCTTAACAACTGTGCCTCTGAACATTTTTGAGCTGTCAAGGTAGTCATAAAGAATTTTAGCCTTCTTTTCGTTGTGCTTCTGCATTTCCTTGATACCGCCCATATTCTTTATCCATTCATAAACAAGCTTACAGATGTAAATGCCGTAAGTAGGAGGTGTGTTGTACATTGAGCCGTTTTCGGCGTGTGTCTGATATTTGAGCATTGTCGGTGTGAAATCAAGAGCCTCACCGATTAAATCTTCTCTTATAATAACGAGAGTAACACCTGCAGGTCCCATATTCTTCTGTGCACCGGCATAGATGATACCAAATTTTGAAACGTCAACCTCTTCAGATAAAATCATAGATGACATATCGGCAACAATCGGAACATTTCCTGTGTCAGGAATGGAGGTGTATCTTGTTCCGTAAATTGTGTTGTTGTATGTGATGTGAACATAGTCAGCATCAGGTGAGAACATACTCTTGTCAAGCTTCGGAATGTATGTAAATACTGTGTCTGCACTTGATGCAACCTCGTTTGCTTCAATATATTTTGCCGCTTCCTGCTTAGCCTTCTTGGACCACTGACCTGTAGTTACAAAATCTGCTTTCTTGTTCTTTGCAAGATTAAGCGGAATCATTGCAAACTGAGTTGATGCTCCGCCCTGAAGGAATAATACCTTGTAATTGTCAGGAATATTCATTATCTCACGAAGAAGTGCTTCTGCTTCATCAATTATTGCCTGATATTCTTTTGAACGGTGGCTCATTTCCATAACTGACTGTCCACTGCCGTTGCAGTCAAGCATCTCCTTTTGTGCCTTTTCGAGTACTTCAACGGGAAGCATTGAAGGACCTGCTGAAAAATTATAAACTCTGTTCATATTCTAAACACTCTCTTTCATAAAAATATGTTTTATTAAAAAATTAAATATCAAGTTGCATTATACCACATCTTTTTTAACAAGTCAAGGTTTAGTTGACTTATTTTTACTAAATTCTACCTTTAGTAGAATAAATATTTCATAAAACCCAATTAATGCCAAAAAAATCCCAAAAATTTTGCGTAGAACCCCGTCGCTTAAATAGTTTGCGAGGAAGAAGCCGGGGAGTGTGCCGAGGATACCGAAGAAGCCTATTATAAGGGAGGATTTAAGCTCGACACGTTTATTTTTCAGATGGATGATGAGAGCACATACGGCGGTGGGAATAAAGTAAACAAGGTTTATGCCCTGTGCGGTCTTTTGGGTTATGTCTGATATAAGAAAGAGTGCAGGGATTAAGATAGCACCGCCCCCTATACCCATTCCGCTGATTATTCCGCTTGCAAATCCGGCAAGTATAGGCAAAATCATAATTTTATCCATCCTTTCCTTTATTAAAAAATCATTTTGTATGCGGCACAAAGTATTACTGCACCGAAAATAAGTCTAAGCCACTTTGTAGGTATTTTTGAGAGGATTTTTGCACCCAAGAAACCGCCGGCTATTCCGCCTATACTCACATAAAGCCAGAGCTTTAAATTAAAATAGCCGTGAAAAACATAAAACGAGGCACTTACAACGGACATCATAAGCACGATTAAAACTGCACTCGAGTGTGTCTTTTTCACGTCAAAGCCTAAAAATCTTTCCATTGCAAAAAC
>JAZQLM010000029.1:0-6073 GCA_045542655.1 Clostridia bacterium
CTATGTCAGTGAGACCCGTCTCACGGTCCAAACCCAGAGTGTCAAGGAGTTGGAGCAGGAACTCACGTTTTGTAAGTGCACCCGTAAACTCCAAAAGACGGTCCGCAAGAGTGGACTTACCGTGGTCAATATGTTCTATAATTGAAAAGTTTCTTATATTTTTCTGATAATCACTCATAAACAATTTTCAGCCTTTCAAATATCCGTATTCAGTGTATTCGGTATATTATACCATATATTTAAGGCTCTTGTCAATTTTCTTTTTACCAACCTATAACTTTCTATCTTATAAACCTGATAGGGTATTCTCTTAAGTAATCATACCACAGGTGCCTTTCTTGTTTTGTCATATTCTTTCTTAGTGCTTTTGCAAGCGGTACAATTTCTTTATTGTGTTTGTATTTCATTACAATCCCTCCGAGTTGCTACGCAACCCACCTCCCTTTACACAAGGGAGGCTTTCTTGTAGATTATATTATCATTTCTAATGCTTTTAGTAACACAAACAGCTTTTCGTAAATAATTACATATTAACATTAAAATCTTTTGAGCCTTCAATAAAAACTCCGTTTTACAGAAAATCGAGTTATTTTATGCTCGTAGAAAGCGGATTTATCCGTTCCGCTTGCATTATCTAATTACTTATGACATAGCATTTTGAATTTTCAAAATACTCACATTCATAGCCGAGTGCAGAAAAGACATCTGCGGCCGGAATAAGGAATATATCGTCCTTTAAGATACAGGTATTTTTCAGATAATCCTTTTTATCGGGGATTAGCTTTTTTGAATACCTTGTAGTTTTAATTTCAGGCTCATCTGAGCCTTTTGTTATAATTATATTTGAGCCTTGGTGAAGCTCATAGGTTTTACTGTCTTTTTTTATGATAAGAATTTTCTTATCCTTTGAGATGAAATATTCAAGCTGTGCTTTTTTTAGTATCTCTTCTGCCGGAACAAGCAGGTCGCTTGGGTTTTCCACAGTTTCTCCACTGAATTTTATAAGCTCGGAATTTATAATAAGCTGTTTTTTCAGAGGCTTCTTTTCAGGCGAAATGCGGATGGTGTCATTTATCACAAAGTCGTTTTGCTCCCGTGAAATTTTTGTTATCTCCGCATCCTGTAAAAAGCTGTCCCAGTATATTCCGTCCGTTGAGGTATAGAGCATATCGTCCTCGGCATAAAAATACAAATCACCGAAGCAGTCTATGTAACGTGGGGGTTTATCCCCATCAGGGTAGCTTATTTTGTAA
Organism: Clostridia bacterium; assembly: GCA_045542655.1. Classification (GTDB taxonomy): domain Bacteria; phylum Bacillota; class Clostridia; order Monoglobales; family Monoglobaceae; genus RGIG8709. Next base: position 1,254 of record JAZQLM010000029.1, read on the forward strand.
TAATTTTCACCGCCGTCGGGAGAGAGCCACGTTTCTCCGCCTGTACGGGGCAAAAGTATAATTCCCGAGCCGTTATCAAATGGCAGGGAAAAGCTTCCGCTGTCAAAAAATTCTGCTTTCTGCCAGCTTTTTAAGTCCTTACTCTTTCTTGTTATATCGCTACGCACGAAAAATTCGCCTCCTGCATAGGATAGCATAAATGGATAGCCGTCACGGAATTTAAGCGTGTCCGTCAAGTGAAAGTCCTCGTCAAGCACATAAATGTAAGATACGTGCTTTGTCATATTTGAATAAAAGGCAGGGGTTTCCGCAAAGGCTTTATACATAATGAAATAGCGGCCGCTGAGCCAGAGAATTTTATAGGCGTTCTCGTCCATAGAAAAAATCTTTTTAACATTTTCCTCTGCAGGAATAACTCTTTCGTTGGCTTTGTCATCACTTACATAGAAATTACCGCCTTTGTAGGTGACATAATTCTTTCCCGTAAATTCTGTATCTCTCACACTGCTCTGCTTTAAATCGTCAAAGAACTGTATGGAAGCCGCCTCGTCCGTTATTGTAAAGGCGTTTCTTATCCCGCCCGTATAATTAATGGGAAGAAAAACCGTAAGGGTAAATTCGGTAGCTTCATTCGGGGGAAGCTCCTTTGTACACAGGGTTTCCCACTGCGATACGTCCTTATAGCCCTTTGCCGTAATATATGGGTTCTCAGGAGTATCGTCCTTGTCGGTTATCCATGCGAGAAGATTTGAGGTGCATTTTGCATTATAATTAAAATACCTCGTCTTTTCGCCGTTATTTCTGATTTTTATTCTGTAATTCGTTTTTACACAGTAGTTTGCAAGAGAGGCACTTTTCTTTACATTATATTTTGAGGTATCAAGGGGATAATTCGGATTTCCACCCTCTCTTGTGTCGCTGTAAAAGGGGCTGAATATCCATACATTATCTTTTTCGCCTGCATAATCCTTGCTGTAGAGCTTTTCCTTTTCGCTGTCGTAGTAATAAAGAGTCAGCAGGTCGCTTTCCGCCGCAGTTCTTACTACGTTGCGGTCATTCTGCGGGTTTATGTGGGTAAGCCATTCTGTAACCTCAAGTCCGTCGGGGAGATACTGGTTAAAGATTGTAACAGGAAGCTTTGAGCCATCTGAAAGGCTGTCATCAATCTCAAATTCAAGGGGTGCCGTAACGCTTGGCAGGGAGTCTGCAATTCCCTTGTACTGTCCGTCTCTTAAGTATCTGCCTGCTGCCGCATCCTCACGGATACCGCTTCTGTCTCTTAAAGTGCTGCGGCTTCGCACTGCCGCAATCTTAAGGTCTGCCGCACCCTCGGTTATCTCAAAATCGCAAAGAAGATGCACAGGCTTAAGCCAGCCTACCGCTTCGTAATTGTCTATGTAATCCGAGAACCACACCGTCTCGCCCTTCTTTATTGTAAAGGTCTTTTCCTCAAACGGCACAGGCTCGTATTTGTATTCAGAGCCTTGGGTATATATGGGGGTTTTAAGGTAATCTGTAACCGCATTAAGACAGCCCCACGAATCCTCGTAGTTAATAAGGCGGTTTGTATAGTAGTAATTTCTTGGCTGTTGAACCTCAAAGCCGACCGATGTGATTTTTACCGCTGTATCGGACCTTGCTTCAAGGCATACGTCCACCTCAATCGCAAAGCCGGGGTATTTTATATCAGAGTAATAGCTTTTTTCCTCGTCCGTAATATCCTGAGGCTCGTCAAGGGTATCATAGGGCGGAATATTTTTAAGCTCGGTGCGGTTTATATGGGAAAAATAGAGGGTATATTTACCCTTTTCAATCCCGTCCGCCGACATAAGATATGTAGGCTCAAAGCCGTAATCGGCAAGCTGGGCACGGGTTATAAATTCCTGATTGTTACAGTAGATATATTTTCCGCCGCCGTCAGGTGTGAATTTTAAATTTGCTCCCCCGACCTCGGCTGCACGGCAAAGTGACAGCATAAAACAGGAATATATTATAAAAAATGAAATAAAAAGCTTTCTCATCTTGATTTCCTCCATATTTTATATTTGACATATAATTATAATAGCATATTTTTTTCCAAAATAAAAGAATAAATTTTAATAATATTGCTGAAATTAAGCAAAACTATTAAAAAGATAAAAAGAGGGTGCGGTTTTGCTTACAATTTATATAAGAACCTTTATAATGTATGTACTGGTGGTTTTTGCACTGAGGCTTATGGGAAAAAAACAGCTCAGCGACTTTGAACCGTCCGAGCTTGTGGTGACAATTATGATTTCGGAAATTGCCGCCCAGCCTGTTCAGGATAATTCACAGCCGCTCTTATCCAGCGTGATTGTAATTATTTTGCTTCTTGTTTTTGAGGTGATTTTGTCATTTACGGCATTCAAAAGTCCGAGGGCAAGACGTATTCTTTACGGTACGCCGAGTGTGTTTTATGAAAAGGGAAAGCTTAATATAGCCGAGATGGAAAGTCAGAGATTCAGTGTTACCGACCTTATGGAAGCAGTGCGAAACGAGGGAATACCAAGTCTTTCGGAGGTTGATTATGTGATTATGGAGACAAACGGAAATATCAGCGTAATACAGTCGGCATATGCACGGCCTGCTACACCGTCCGATTTTGATATGGAGTCCTCTGAGATTTATCTTTCGTATATAATAATTGACGATGGCAAGGTGTATCACAATAATCTTAAAAAGCTCGGCTTTGACGAAGAGTGGCTTAAAAAACAGCTTGATATGAAAAAAATAAAGTCGGTAAAAGAGGTTTTCTATTTTTCTGCCGATAAAAACGGAGAAACCTTTGTTATGAAAAGAGAGAGTTAAAAGGGGGGTGAGGGTGTGAAAAAGTTTATAATTTCGCTTTTGCTTTTAGCTGTACTGACAGGGCTTATTATCGTCCATTCCGTGGTAATGCTTAAGTTTGGTAAAGAGGCAGGGAAAATGGCAGAGACCATCAAGCAGTCTGCACAAAATGATGAGTGGGAAAGGGTGAGGGCGGATATAAAGGAGTTCGAGGCTCTCTGGGAGAAAAGGCGTACATGGGCGGCACTTACCATGCGTACCAATGTGATTGAGGAAATAGATATTTCAATGGAGCAGAGCAGAACCTATGCTATAAATGAAACAAAGCCTGATTTTCTTGGCGAGTTTATAATGCTCAAGCGTCTTATTGAGCATATACCCCATCAGGAAGGCTTTCACATTGAGGAAATTCTCTGAAAAAAGGGCTGCAGCAAAGGTCTTGTTGCTGTAGCCACTACAAGGAATGGGTGTTTTCCGACATTTTGCAAAAACAATTATTCACAGAATAATTAATAATTGCTTACCAAACATATGATACCAGCAAGGAGAAATTTTATGTTATCGGTAGTTATTCCTGCATACAACGAAGAGAGATGTATAAAACGAGTATATGCCGAAATACAAACTCTGCTTGAAAAAAACAATATCGAGAGCGAGTTTATTTTTGTAGATGACGGCTCATCGGACGAAACTTACAGGATGATAGCGGAGCTTTCAGCGGAAAAAGAAAATATATCGGGCTTACACTTTTCGAGAAACTTTGGAAAAGAATCTGCCATATCCGCAGGACTTGCGGCGGTAAACGGTGACTGTGCGGTTGTTATTGACTGTGACCTGCAGCATCCGCCCGAAAAGGTAATCGAAATGTACCGTTTATGGAAGCAAGGCTATGAGATTGTTGAGGGAGTTAAAAAAGAACGTGGACAGGAAAAAAGGCTATACAGCCTCGGTGCAAAATTTTTCTACTGTGCTATCAGCCGAATGGCAGGCTTTAATATGGCAAATTCATCCGATTTTAAGCTTTTGGACAAAAAAGTGGTTGATGTGCTGAATAAGATGCCCGAAAGGGGATTTTTCCGAGCCATTTCGTACTGGGTGGGATATAACAAGGCGACCGTTGAATACGTTGTGAGAGAACGTGCGGACGGAAAATCCAAATGGTCGAAAAAGGGACTTTTAAAGTATGCAATTTCAAATATTTCATCATACTCCGCCGCTCCTATGCAAATTGTAACGGCTCTCGGTTTTGTAATGCTTATAATATCGGTTATTTTCGGAATATGGACTCTTATTGATAAAATAATCGGAAAAGCACCCGAGGGTATGACAACGATTATAATTATAACAATTTTTACAGGAAGTATAATTATGATTAGTCTTGGTATTATAGGCTACTACATTGCCCGTATTTACGAAGAAATCAAGGGCAGACCAAAGTATATAATATCCTCGACCGTGAAAAGTGTAAAGAAAAATACTGATTGATATTCTTAGCAACAACTATTTCAGTATATCACAGAATTATATGATTTGTAAAGATAAAATTTGAAAAAATAAACAAAATCTGCTATTTAAACAAAAAATTACTGTGCAGTTTTCATAAATTGTCAATTGAAATTAAGGAAAAAATATGTTACACTGTAGTTGAAGAAAAGAAAGAGAGGTACAGTCCAATGAAAACTTAAGTTACGGCTTTTAAATAACTGTTCTGAAAAAACACAGGGTTATAATCGGATTTGAACTTTGAGGAAAGAAAAAGAATAGAATAGAGTAAGCAAAGCGGTGCGATTTTATATAGATTTTAGAGAAAGGGAAGCTATAAATTAAAAAGCGGTTCAAGTCAAACACAGAATTGTTAGTAAAAAGGTCAGAGATTTCGTCTTTTGCGGATTTTAATTCATTTGAAGCACAGTGGTATTCTCATTAGAGAAATTTAAGTTAGAAGAAAATATGAAAAGACAGTGTTTACGAAAATGGTTGAGGTTGCAGGAGGCAGACAAGGAAAGAGAGGT
>JAZQLM010000030.1:0-2457 GCA_045542655.1 Clostridia bacterium
TGCTCGAAGCACGTTCAAAGGGAAAAACTACAAATGCCTTAAAGGAGCTTTTAAATCTTGCACCGAAAACGGCAAATATTATTCGTGAGGGAAAAGAAGTAAGGGTGAGAGCCGATGAGGTTAAAAAGGGAGATGTGTTTGTAGTTCGTCCGGGAGAGAATATTCCGGCGGACGGCATTGTGCTTGAGGGGAGCAGTGCAGTAGACGAGGCGGCTCTTACGGGAGAGAGTATTCCTGTTGATAAAGAAATAAACGATACAGTTTCTGCGGCGACGTTAAATCAATCGGGCTTTTTGAGGTGCGAGGCAACAAGAGTCGGTGAAGATACAACACTTTCTAAGATAATACAATTGGTCAGCGAGGCTTCTGCCACAAAAGCACCGATTGCTAAAATTGCGGACAAGGTTTCGGCGGTTTTTGTGCCTGTGGTAATTGTGATTGGGGTTGTTACGGCTTTAGTATGGCTTATAGCCGGACAAACGGTGGGCTTTGCCGTAGCGAGAGGAATTTCGGTACTTGTTATAAGCTGTCCCTGTGCTCTCGGACTTGCTACGCCTGTTGCGATTATGGTGGGAAGCGGTATAGGAGCTAAGAATAAAATTTTGTTTAAAACGGCGGCATCACTCGAGCAGGCAGGAAGGACAAGGGTTGTTGTGCTTGATAAAACGGGTACTGTGACTATGGGAAAGCCGAGGGTTACAGATGTCATTCCGTCAGGTGATTTTAAAGAAGAAGAGCTTATAAAATACGCATATGCGATTGAAAGCAAGAGCGAACATCCACTTGCGAGGGCTGTTACTTACTATGCAGAGCAAAGCGGTACGGCTAAAGAGGAATGCAGTGAATTTAAGGCACTTTCGGGAAACGGACTTGAAGCTTATGTAAACGGAGAAAAAATCTTGGGTGGAAGTAAGAGGTTTATAAATACCGTAGCAGAGCTTTCAGAAGAAGAAAAAGCAATTTGCGACAGATTGGCAGACGAGGGTAAAACACCGCTTTTGTTTGCAAAGGGGGCAACACTTATGGGAATCATCGCAGTAGCGGATACCATAAAAGAAGAAAGTGCCGAGGCGGTTAAAGAGCTTAAAAATATGGGCGTAAAGGTTGTAATGCTGACGGGTGACAACCAAAAGACCGCACAGTCAATTGCTCATAAGGCGGGAATTGAACGTGTGATTTCGGATGTGCTTCCGGACGGTAAGGCGAAGGTCATTGAGGAACTAAAAAAAGATGCTTCTGTGATGATGGTCGGTGACGGAATAAATGATGCACCGGCACTCACTGGTGCTGACACAGGCGTTGCAATAGGTGCAGGCACAGATGTTGCAATTGAGGCGGCAGAGGTCGTGCTTGTGAGGAGTAAGCTTAGTGATGTTCCGGCGGCAATAAGGCTTAGCCGTGCCGTAACTAAAAATATCAGAGAAAATCTTTTTTGGGCTTTTTGCTATAATGTAATCGGAATACCTGTTGCCGCAGGTGTGCTTATTCCGGCGTTTGGTATATCGCTTAATCCTATGTTCGGTGCGGCGGCTATGAGTCTTTCGAGCTTTTGCGTGATAACCAATGCACTAAGACTTAATATGATTGATATTTACAGCCCGTTTAAGGATAAGAAATTAAAAACAAAGAAAAAGGAGAAAAAAGCTATGGAAAAGACTATGAAAATTGAAGGTATGATGTGCGGACATTGTGAGGCGGCTGTTAAGAAGGCTCTTGAGGCACTTGAGGGTGTTGCCGAAGCGAGGGTAAGCCATACAGAGGGAACGGCGGTTTTGGTGCTTAGTGCAGACGTTTCAGATGAGGTAATCAGGAAAACGGTTCAGGATAAGGATTACAAGGTTATAAGCATAGATTGATTAAGAGATAATAAAGGGGTGCAGCTCGATTTAAAAATTGAGAAAGCACCCTGTTTTTTTGCCTTGAATAGTAATAACAGCTGATACAAAAAAATTTGTCAAAAAAATTTATATTTTTGTAAATGTTACTATATACAAATTATTTAAAAAGTAGTATAATTATAAGGTTAGAAAAGAGGAGAAAAAGTATGATAAGAGAAGATTTAAGAAATATTGCAATAATTGCACACGTTGACCACGGAAAGACAACACTGGTTGATGAAATGCTTAAGCAGGGCGGTGTTTACCGTGAAAATCAGGTTGTTGAAGAGCGTGTTATGGATAGTAACGACTTGGAGCGTGAAAGGGGAATAACAATCCTTGCGAAAAACACCTCGGTCCATTATAAAAATGTAAAAATGAATATTATTGATACTCCCGGCCATGCTGATTTCAGCGGTGAGGTGGAACGTATCTTGAAAATGGTAAATGGTGTTATTCTTCTTGTGGACGCCGCTGAAGGGCCTATGCCTCAGACTCGTTTTGTGCTTCAGAAGGCTCTTGAAATGAATCACAGAGTTATTATTGTCGTGAATAAAATCGACAGACCTGATGCAAGACT
>JAZQLM010000031.1:0-2329 GCA_045542655.1 Clostridia bacterium
TTTTAACGGTTTCCTGAACCATAGTCACAAATTCGTTAAGGTTTTCTACCCTTGTCATAGCCTCAATTGTCTTTTCCTGTTCAAGTGAGCTTATCATTTTCGTATCGGCAAGAACTGACTTTACAAATTCTTCAAGTCCGACACCCTCGGTAAGCTGAAAGGAGAATTTCTCAATAAGCTGAGCAAATTCCTTAACCTTGCTGCTGCTTCTTGCAAGCTCGGGATATTCGTCTGCCTGTCGGCAAATTTCAAACATTGAAACATTTTTTTCAGCCGCAATTTCTGCAATGCGTTCAAGTGCAACGCTGCCTATACCTCTTTTCGGCTCGTTTATAATACGCCTTAAGGCTACATTGTCGGTATTATTCTGAATAAGTCGGAGGTAAGATGTCAAATCTTTAATTTCTTTACGGTCATAGAACCTTAAACCGCCGAATACACGGTAAGGAACAGCAAATCTCAAAAGACTGTCCTCGACAACACGGGAGAGGGCGTTCATACGGTAAAGCACCGCAAAGCTTGAATAGCTTTCGCCCTGAGAGTGAAGCTCGGAAATTTTGTCTGCAATAAAACGTGCCTCCTCGTGTTCGTTAAGACCACGGTAGAGAACGATTTTGTCACCCTCGCCGTTTTCGGTTACAAGAGTTTTTCCTTTTCTGCCCATATTGTTTGATATAACATCATTTGCGGCATCAAGAATGTTTTGCGTTGAGCGGTAGTTCTGCTCAAGCTTTATAACTTTTGCGTTTTTAAATTCATCTTCAAAGCCGAGAATATTGGTTATATCCGCACCTCTGAATTTATAAATACTCTGGTCATCGTCACCGACAACACAGATGTTTTTCGTCTCACCTGCAAGCAGGCTTACAAGTCTGTACTGTGCGTGGTTAGTATCCTGATACTCGTCAACAAGTATGTACTTGTACCTGTTCTGATAATAGCTTAAAACATCACTGTTTTCTTCAAAAAGCTCAACCGTTTTCATTATAAGGTCATCAAAATCAAGGGCATTACAGTCCTTTAGCTTTTTCTGATAAGAGGTATAAACCTTTGCCGCTATATTCTGCATATAGTCGCTTCCGGCTTTTGCCGCAAACTCACTGCTTGTGATGAGCTTGTCTTTCTGGGCACTTATAATGCTTAAAAACATCTTGGGCGGATATTCTTTGCTGTCTAAATTAAGCTCCTTAAGACATTCCTTTACAACAGTCTGCTGGTCGGCACTGTCAAAGATAACAAAGCTTTTATCGTAGCCGATTTTATCTATATCACGTCTTAAAATTCTTACACAGGCTGAATGAAAGGTGCTTGCATAAACATCATTACCGGAATTTCCGAGCTTTACTTCAAGTCTTGCCTTAAGCTCTGCTGCAGCCTTGTTTGTAAATGTGATAGCTAAAATGTTGTACGGTCTTACAGGCTCAACCGCCAGTTTTTCTTCAATTTCCGGAGGAATTTCGGGAATATCTCCGTTTGCATACCATTCAAGGATTTCCGCTTCTTCGTCCGATACGTTTGGAACATAGTCGGAGAAGTAAGCATTTCCGTATTTTATAAGATGTGCTATACGGTTAATGATAACCGTCGTTTTGCCCGAACCTGCCCCTGCAAGAACCAAAAGCGGTCCCTCTGTAGAAAAGACCGCCTGTTTCTGTCTTTGATTTAAGGTGGGATAGTCCCGCTCAATAGCTTTTTTTCTTATTTCGGTAAAATTCATTTTATAATTTCTGCCTTTTCGTTATATTTTTAGTCTTCAGATAATGATGCCGCCACCAATTACATTTTCACCGTCAGGCTCATAAAAAACAACTGCCTGTCCGGGAGTTACCGCACGCTGGGGTGAATCAAAAACAACCCTTGCCACACCGTTTTCTACCGTAACGGTTGCCGGAGCTTCCTTTGCACTGTAGCGTACCTTTGCGTTCACTAAAATAGGCTCGGTCGGTGTTTCAAAGGGGATAAAATTCAGATTATCGGCAAAAAGCTCCTTTGAAAATTCGCTTCCTTTTTCTCCGAGGATAACCTGATTTTTTTCTGCATCGACTCTGACAACAAACATCGGCTTTCCAAAGGTCATACCAAGCCCTTTTCTCTGACCGACTGTATAATGGATAATACCCTTGTGCTTGCCTAAAACATTTCCATCGGTATCAACAAAATCACCGCAGGGCATTTCTTCGTTTGTTCTGCGGCTTATGAATGAGGCATAATCCTTGTCGGGAACAAAACAGATTTCCATACTGTCAGGCTTTTTTGCGGTTAAAAGACCAAGTTTTTCTGCAATAAGCCTTGTTTCTTCCTTGTTTTCAAGCTGACCGAGAGGCATAAG
>JAZQLM010000032.1:0-2112 GCA_045542655.1 Clostridia bacterium
TCGTCTGCCTTTGTCCTTTTTGCAAGTGCCTCACCGACATATGCTCCGTTTTTGTCCTTTATTCCCTCGGAAAGTGCAATCATAACCGTTCCCTTTTCGTTTGCGGTTTTCTCAACCTTTTTCAAAAATTCAGCGGTATCAAAAACCTTTTCGGGAACAGAAATTATGTCCGTATATATATTTTCACCTGTATTTGCAAGTGCCGCTGCTGCCGTAAGCCAGCCTGCATTTCTTCCCATTATTTCAACTACCACAGCCGACTTCATTTTGTATACACCTGTATCAAGTGCAAGCTGTTTCATTGAATTTGCAACAAACTTTGCCGCAGAACCAAACCCCGGTGTGTGGTCTGTATGATACAGGTCGTTATCTATCGTTTTGGGAACACCTATTATTTTAACACCTTCATTATTCTCTGCCGCATAAGCACTAAGCTTCGCAACAGTATCCATAGAATCGTTTCCGCCTATATAGAAAAATTTCGTTATGTTGTGTTTTTTAAATATCTCAAATATTCTTTTATAAATCCCCTCGTCCTCCGTAAAATCAGGCAGTTTTTTCCTGCACGAGCCAAGATATGATGACGGAGTCTGCTTCAAAAGATTAAGTACATATTCATTCTTAAATTCCGACATATCCTTAAAATTTTCCGATAAAACTCCCTCAATGCCGTTTAACGCACCAAAAACTGTATCGGTTGATGTATCAGAAAACGCACCCTTTATAACCCCTGCAAGTGTGGCATTTATAGCCGCCGTAGGCCCTCCCGACTGTGCTGTAAGTATATTATTCATAATCGTTACCTCTTTTTTTAATTTTTATCTTATCTGCCCGTTTCCTCTTATAATATATTTAGAGGTTGTAAGTGCCGTAAGTCCCATCGGACCTCTTGCGTGGAGCTTTTGTGTGCTTATTCCGATTTCTGCACCAAACCCAAATTCACCGCCGTCCGTAAAACGTGTTGAAGCATTGGTATATACCGCCGCCGCATCAATCAAGTCAAAGAATTTTTCTGATGCCTCATAGCTTTTTGTCACTATTGTCTCCGAATGTTTAGAGCCGTGTTCATTTATATGCTCTATTGCCTCATCAATGCTTTCTACAACCTTAACTGCAATTTTCAAATCAAGAAATTCCTCGTACCACTCATCATCCTCTGCCAAAGCACAGTCAGGATAAAGAGAATTTACAAATTTATCGCCGATAATTTCTACATTTTTTTCTTTCAATAACGGCACTATCTCCGCTAAAAAGCCTTCTGCATTATTTTTATGTATTAAAAGCTTTTCAGCCGCATTACAAACCGACGGACGTGAGGTTTTTGCATTTATCACAATATTTTTTGCCATTTCAAAATCAGCATTCTTATCAACATAAATATGACAGTTTCCTGTGCCGGTTTCAATTGCCGGAACAGTTGAATTTTCAACCACCGAGCGTATAAGCCCCCTGCCGCCTCTCGGAATTATTACGTCAAGATATTCACTAAGCCGCATAAGCTCAATTGCACTTTCTCTTGACGTGTCCTCAACCAAAGAAAACGTTCCGTCAGGAAGCCCTGCCGCCTTTCCTGCTTCGCACATCACCTTAATCAATGCAATATTTGAATTAATTGCCTCTTTTCCACCCCTTAAAATAACCGCATTTCCGCTCTTTAAGGTAAGGGATGCGGCATCTGCCGTAACATTCGGACGAGCCTCATAAATAATTCCGACAACACCGAGAGGAACTCTGACCTTACTTATTTTAAGACCATTCGGTCTTAAATAAGCTTCCGTAACAGCACCGACAGGATCATCAAGCTTTGCAACGTGCCTTACCCCGTCAGCTATACCCGAAATGCGCTCTTTTGTAAGCAAAAGTCTGTCAATCATTACTTTTTTAACACCGTTTTTTTCTGCATTTAGTATGTCCTTTTTATTCTCTTCCAATATATAATCTGAATTTTTTTCAAGGGAATCCGCAATCATTTCAAGTGCCCTGTTTTTATCGGCGGTACTTAAAACGGCAAGCCTGACAGCCGCCTTTTTTGCAAGCCTTCCCATTTCATTAAGAGATTTCATTAACAATTCCTCCGGTCAATATCGTATTTTTTATTTATAAAAATTTATC
>JAZQLM010000033.1:0-1706 GCA_045542655.1 Clostridia bacterium
AATCTCTGAAATTAAGAAATTTATTTCAATTGAGCTTACAATTTTATATAAAGGCTTTATTCTCCGTGCGGAGGCTGAAGCTCTTGATTTGATGGATGCGGCAGACGAATGTCTTTCAAATCTTGACAGGCAGATACGCAAGAACAAAACAAAGCTTGCAAAACGCATCAAAGAGAGCAGTTTTGAAAGCTATGAGCCTATCTCCGAAATCCCTGATGAAATTTATGAGGAAAAGGATGAATTTAAGATTATTAAGCACAAACGGGTTTCATCTAAACCGATGAGTCCTGAGGAGGCTGTTCTTCAAATGAATATGCTCGGTCACAGCTTTTTCATTTTCACCGATCCCGAAACAATGGAAACCAATATTGTGTACAAGAGAAAAGACGGAAATTACGGACTTATAGAAGCCGAATAATTTTATAGTATGTAAAAAAGTCCAGAACGCTCTGCTACGAATAAACCTCACCTCTCGACGTACAAAAGTACGCCTTCGGGTAACCAAAGTTATGCTTTGGTTCGGTTTATCCGTTCTGAATCTTTTTTTCCTATCCTAATCAGCGAGCGAAAAAGTTCAGAACGCAAAATTTAACAAAGGAATGATTAAAAATGATAGATGTTAAAGAAACCACTTACGGACAGTGGGGAAAATGTATAAGAATTTCAAACGGAAGCATTGAGCTTTATGCAACCGTTGACATTGGTCCGAGAATTATCAGATTTGGAAAAATAGATGGCGAAAACGTAATGTTTGAGGACGTAAACGATTTACTTAACAAGGAAGAGGCGGCTCCTCTGTTTGCTGAAAAATTTGGTGAAGATAAGGGTGTATGGCATATTTACGGCGGACACAGACTCTGGATAAGTCCTGAATATCTCCCCCGTACATATTATCCCGACAACGAGCCTGTTAAATATGAGCTTACAGAAAATGGTGTTATTCTCACACCACCTCAGCAGGTTTGGAATCAGGTTCAGTACGTTATCGAAATTTCTATGTCAGAAACGGAGGATAAGGTAAGCATTGACCATAAAATCACAAACAAAGCACCTTTCCATGCAGAATTTGCACCGTGGGCATTAACCGTTCTCACACAGGGCGGTAAGGAAATCATTCCACGCAACACAAGAGATACAGGACTCTTAGGAAATGGCATTATCGCACTTTGGCCATATACCAAAATGACCGATAACCGTGTTTTCTGGGGCGATAAATATATCACCTTAAAGCAGGATAAAGATGCTGAGTGTCCGTTCAAAATCGGTCTTGACAGTGACTACTGCTGGGCGGCATACCTCATTCACGGTGATGCCTTCATTAAACGTTATGACTCCAACCCCGACGGAATTTATCCTGATGGCGGCGTGAATTTTGAAACGTACACCTGTAATAATTTCCTTGAAATGGAAACTCTCGGCGAGCTTAAAAATATTGCCCCCGAAGAAACCGTTTCACATAAGGAAATCTGGGAATATGTAAAAAACGTCACTATGGTTGAAGATAATGACGACGATATTCAAAAATTTGTTGACAAATATATTAATTAACATTAAAAAAAGTGGGACTTATCTCCCACTTTTTTTATAACCTCTTCATCATATTTTTTGCAAAATCATCACCCATAATATCTCCGAACTCCGACATTAATCCTATACAGTCGCAAAAGCCTCTTATGTACATCGCCTCATCTTCAAATTCATGCTTT